>CAZMXX010000017.1:0-19963 GCA_964570315.1 uncultured Anaerolineaceae bacterium
CTTGAGGGGTATATTGCGGAATTGCGGCAGTTTATTGAAAGGTTATCGGAGATAAAAGAGGGATGATGGAACAATTTTCAACCTACAAGCAGGCATTGAATTATATTTACAGCCATACAAATTTTGAACGAAAACAGATGCCCAAATACAATATGACCACGCTGGATTTGTCTCGGATTGAGGCGTTGATGGCGGGGATGGGCAATCCGCACCAAAAATACCCCGTGATTCTGATTGCCGGTACAAAGGGGAAAGGCTCCACCGCGGCGATGGTTGCCGCCATTTTGCAGGAAGCCGGGTATCGCACTGGGCTGTACAGCTCGCCGCATCTCCATTCATTTCGGGAACGCATTCGCGTGAACGGGCGATTGATTTCCGAAACCGATGTGCTCACCCGCATCAACGCCATCCGCCCCCATGCCGATGCGGTGTTGGGCTTGACCGCCTGGGAAGTGATGACCGCGCTGGCGTTTGAGACCTTTGCCGCCGAAGCGGTGGATGTGGCGGTGCTGGAAGTGGGTTTGGGCGGGCGACTCGATGCCACCAATATCACCGAGCCGGTGGTTTCAGTGATTACGTCCATCAGTTACGACCATACCCATCTGCTGGGAAATACGCTGTCGTCCATTGCGTTTGAAAAAGCGGGCATCATCCGGCAGGGTGGGGCAGTGGTCAGCGCGCTTCAGTATCCCGAAGCGATGACGGTCATTGAGGATGTGTGCCGGCAGCGCGGGGCGGTACTGACCGTTGCCGGGGATGCCGAGCCGTGGCGGGTGGGGCGCGTCTCGCTGCGAGGGCAGACGCTGTATTGGGCGGGGCAAACGTATACCGTGCCGCTTTTGGGGCGGCATCAGGCGGAAAATGCGGTCGCCGCGCTCACGGCGGTGCAGCGGTTTGAAGCGGTTTCCGGGATACCCGTGCCTGAATCGGCGCGGGCGGCGGGTTTGGCGACGGTTTCGTGGCACGGGCGACTGGAGGTGTTGAGCCGTGACCCGCTGGTGATGGTTGACAGCGCGATGAATGGGGACTCGGCGCAGAAATTGCGGCAGACGATGCGGGAATATTTCCCCGGCAGAAACATCATTCTGGTGTTTGGCGCGTCCAGAGACCACGATTACCGCGCTATGTTAACGGAGCTTCTGCCGGTCTCTCGCCGGGTGATTGCCACCCGCGCCAACCATCCCCGCGCGACGCGCCCATCGGTGTTGGCGGCAACTGCGCACACGCTCGGCGCGGAAATAGAAACGGTGGACACAATTTCCGCCGCGTTGGAACTGGCGCTACAGAATATGGATGACCGCGATTTGGTCTGCGTGGCGGGTTCGCTGTTTTGTGCCGCCGAAGCGCGCGTGGCTTGGCTGGCGCGGCAGGGTGAACCGTTGCCCCCCGACGACCCGGTTTAAAATGAAAAGCCCATCCCGCTTTGGTGGATGGGCTTTTTTTTAGTGGCTCAATCGTAGGTGATGGTAACGGTCATTGCGAGCCGAAGGCGAAGCAATCCCCATCGGTGGGGCACGGAGATTGCTTCGGGCTGCGCCCTCGCAATGACGTACCATTGTGCCATTACGCTTTTTGAAAAGAAGTTACGCCGGTTTTTGGGCAATGGCGATGAGCGATGTGCCAAAAGGAAGATTTATCGCTTTAATGAGTCCCGCTTCCACTTTGCCGACCACGGTCAGCACGGAATTAACCGGCGGGGAAGCCGGTTCCATTTCCACTTGATATTCTTCTTCGTGCAAATGATGCGACGCCAGCTCCGGTTCGTTGCCGCGCCGCAGCATAATCAGCGGAGCGGCGAGCGGAAAGACGAAAAAGTTGTTGTAGCTCAAGCGTTTGATGGAAAATCCGGCTTCTTTCAACCGGGCTTCCAGCTCACCGGCGGTATAGCGGCGTTTGTGCGCGTTGATGACATCATTGTGCGACCACAGGAACATAAACGCGGGGACGGTGACAACCATGTGTCCGCCCGGCTTCAGCACCCGATTGGCTTCTTTCAGCACCGCCAAATCGTCGTCCACATGCTCAATCACATCCAACGCCGAGGCAACATCGAAGGATGCATCATCGAATGGGAAGGGGTCTTGCGCGTCGAACAAATCGACATCATACCCCCGCAATCGCGCCTGCCGAACCGGGCGCGCGTCCACTTCCAGCCCTTTGACCTGCCCGTAACGGCTCAAATGGTGGATCATATTGCCTGCGCCACAACCGATGTCCAGCAACTTCAACCCGTTGGTGCGGGGGAGAACCTGTTTCATCAACGTGTTGATGACCAGTGTTCGGCTGGCAAACCACCAATGGTCATCCTCTTCAATGTGGTCAGGGGTGGGCACATCGGCGATGGGGGGGAGTTCAATATTTTCTGACATTTATCTACCTCGTTTTTATTCGTTAAAGAGTGCGCCCACACTGACCCCCAAGTGAATGCGGCGAATGACTTCCGCCAGCAGGGGGGCAATGGACAACTGGGTGATTTTGTCGATGCGTTTGTAGGGCGCAACCGGCACGGTATTGGTGATGACCACTTCTTTGATGGGCGCGTTTTTCAACCGCTCGGTGGCGGGGTCTGAAAGCACGGCGTGGGTGACGCAGGCATAAATATCGCCCGCACCTTTTTCTTTGATGAAGTTGACGGCGTTCAACATCGTTCCGGCGGTGTCAATTTCATCATCGAAAATGATGCAATTTTTGCCGCTCACATCACCGATGACGTTCAGTGATTCGGCGCGACTCCCGTCGCTGAGTTGGATGCGCCGTTTTTCGATGATTGCCAGCGGCATATTGAGCGCCTGAGCGAAGTTCCGTGAGCGTTTGGTGGCGCCGATGTCTCCGGCGACGACCACCGTGTCGCTCAGTTTTTTGCGGCGCATGTAGTCGCTCAACACATGGAAAGCGGTCAGCTCGTCGCCGGGGATGCTGAAGAAGCCTTGAATCTGTCCGGCATGCAAATCAACCGTCAAAAACCGATTCGCGCCGGCGGTGGTAATCAAATCGGCGACCAAGCGGGCGGTGATGGGAACGCGGGGCTGGTCTTTTTTGTCGGTGCGTCCGTAGCCGTAATAGGGGATGACGGCGGTGATGCGCCCGGCGGAATCGCGGCGCAGGGTGTCAATCATTATCAATAGTTCCATCAAATTGTCGTTGGTGGTGACAATGTTGCCGTTTTCATCAAATGATGCGGAAATCGGTTGGACGACAAAAACATCTTTGCCGCGCACACTGGCGTGCAGGCGGCAAAAGGTGTTCTGGTTCGGGAATTTGAAGACGTCGGCTTTTCCCATCGGCACCGAAAGTTCTTCGCTGATTTCTTGAGCCAGCGGGCGATTGGCATTGCCGCTGTACAGGGCAATTTCTCCGTACATAAGTTCCCCCTCGTTACTTCGATAAAAATTCACGGCGTAAAATACTCATTATGTAATGGTTGACATGCTTCCCGTTTGAAAAAGTGGCTTCGCGTAATTCGCCTTCCAATTTGAAGCCGCAGTGCTCGTAACATTTTTTACCGGCGATATTTTCGGTGAAGACGTGCAAATAAATGCGATTCAGGTTCAGGGTGTTGAAGCCGTACCCCAACAGCAACCGAATGGCTTCCCGGCAGTAGCCTTTGCCCCATTCGGATTTATCGCCGATGACGATGCCCAGTTCCGCCACTTGATTTTTGTGGTCAATTTTCCCCAAACTCACCGAGCCGATATGCTTTTGCGTCGCCGTAATGACGATGGCGAAATTAAGTACCGTCGAATCTTTCAGTTGGCGCTCATACCAGTCGGTTTCAAGATCTATATTTAGCGGTTTGAACCACAATAGATGGCGGGTGACGTCCGGGTCGCTGAACCATTGGACATAATGGGGCAGGTCGTCGCGGATGACGGCACGGAGGGTGAGGTTAGTCCCTTTGAGCATAGGCTTCTCCCAGATGATGCGTGTCGTTCAGCAAAACCAAGCGCACATAGGTGGCGTATACATCCACAATGGTGAGCGAAGCGTTGTTGAAGGTGAAGGTGAGCCGTCCGCCATGGGTGATTTTCAGCCAATTTTTTAGCATCTGATTCAGTGTGCCGCCGTGAGCGAATACCGCGGTGGTCGAATCCGGCGCCACGTGGGCTAAAATCGAATTGATGGCGCGCTGTACCCGAATCGAGAATTGGTCGTCGCTTTCCAGCCCTGCCATTGCCGGGCGCGGGCGATTATTGCTCCATGCATCTTCCAAATGGGGGTAACGCTGGCGAATTTCGGTTTTTGTGAGCCCGGAAAGCGGTCCGAGATTTTGTTCCTTCAAATCGTCATTCAGCGTCAGCGGCAATTCGAGCTGTTCGCTCAAATAGGATGCTGTTTGCCGAGCGCGGATTAAGGGGCTGCAAAAAATCTGCGAAACCCGAAAATCGTTGGCGATGCGACGGCTTATGAGGCGGGCGTGCCGGTGTCCCAATTCGCTGAGTTCGGAATCGAGCCAACCCTGGACACGCCCTTCTTTGTTTGCCTGCGATTGTGCATGGCGGATTAGCAATAAACGCTTTTTCAAGCGAGTTACTCCTCCAATAAAAGATGCACCGCATTATAGGGGGATAAGGTTCGTTTAACAAGTTTGCCGATGATTTCTGAGAGGGTTCCGTTGGGTGTGCGCGCCAACAGCCGCCGCAGCATTTCTGTTTGCAGCCGATTTTCCAAATCTGCGGCAAGACGCGCCCGATTTCTGTCCGCCAATTTTCCGCTTTGGGTCAAATGATGGTGATGTCGGGAAATCGTTTCAATCAGCGTGTCCACTCCGTCGCCGGTGGTGGCGGTTGTTTTCAAGATGGGATAATCCCAACCGGAGGGTGGGGCAGGGGAGGGGGGTGTGGCGGCGACGGACAGCAGCACCCCGTGATGCAACATCTGACCGCCGGTTGGGTTGCCCAAATCGAGCATCGCTCGCAGGGCGGCGGCGGTTTTGTTTGCGCCCGGTTTATCCGCTTTGTTCACCACAAAAATATCGGCAATTTCGAGAATACCCGCTTTGATGGCTTGAATATCGTCCCCCAAACCGGGCGCTTCCACCACCAGCACGGTGTGCGCGGTGCGGGCGATGTCCACTTCGGCTTGCCCCACGCCGACCGTTTCAATCAGAATAATGTCGAATCCAGCGGCATCGAAGACGTTGATGGCATCATACACGCCGCGCGCCAATCCGCCCAGACTGCCCCGGCTCGCCATACTGCGGATGAACACGCCCCGGTCGCCGGCGAGTTCCCGCATGCGGATGCGGTCGCCCAGAATGGCGCCGCCGGAAAAGGGGCTGGTGGGGTCTACCGCAATAATGGCGACGGTTTTCCCCCGCGCGCGAAGCCCTTTCGCCAGTTCGTTCACCAAACTCGATTTCCCGGTGCCGGGTGCGCCGGTGATGCCCACCAAATGCGCCCGTCCGGTGTGCGGAAACAGAGTCGCCAATTCGGCTTGGGCGGCGGGATGTTCATTTTCAATATAGGTAATCAGCCGGGCGATGGCTCGGCGGCGATTTTGCAAAACTTGTTCGGCGAGTGTCATGTTCGGCGTTTATTCGGTTGCAACGTGGGAGGTGATGAAGTTGACAATTTCTTGCGTGGGCGTGCCCGGGTTGAAGACGGCATCAATGCCCGCTTCTTTCAGGGCGGCAATATCGTCATCGGGGATGATGCCCCCGGCAACGATGAGCACATGCGCCATATCAGCCTCTTTCAGCTTTTGGGCAATGATGGGCAGCAATGCCATATGTGCGCCACTGAGGATGGATAATCCCACCACGTCCACATCTTCCTGCAACGCACTTTCAACAATCATATCGGGGGTTTGGCGCAAGCCGGTGTAAATCACTTCCATTCCGGCATCGCGCAGCGCGCGCGCTACAACTTTCGCCCCCCGGTCATGTCCGTCTAAACCGGGTTTGGCAACCAACACGCGAATTTTTCGTTCCGGCATTTTTCTCCTCCTGAGGCAATTATGGTTAGATGATAGCCTGTTCCTGATATTCTCCGAACACGTCGCGGAAAACATCCATAATTTCTTGTAGGGTGGCATATTCTTTGACGGCGGCTAAAATGGCGGGCATTGTGTTTTCTTTGCCCTGCGCTACCTGCCGTAATTCCGCCAAACGCTGCTTAACCGCGCGATTGTCCCGGCTGCGCCGAACTTCATCGAGCCGGTCGCACTGAACTTCATACCCCTGCGGGTCCATTTCCAAAATGGGGATTTCCAACGGGTCGGCGTTGGCATATTCGTTGATGCCCACCACAATGCGCTGGTGGGTATCAATTTCATGCTGATAGCGATACGCCGCATCGGCAATTTCCTGCTGGAAGAAGCCCGCTTCTATGGCGGGCAAAACGCCGCCGAGGGCTTCAATTTTGGCGAAATAATCCCACGTGTCCGCTTCCATTTCGTCAGTGAGCTGTTCGAGGAAATAACTGCCGCCGAGCGGGTCGATGGTGTTGGCAACGCCGCTTTCATGGGCGATGATTTGTTGGGTGCGCAGGGCGACGCGCACGGCGGTTTCGCTGGGGAGCGCCAGCGCTTCATCCATCGAATTGGTGTGCAGGCTTTGCGTGCCGCCCAGCACGGCGGCTAATGCCTGAATTGCCACGCGGGCGATGTTATTTTCCGGTTGCTGTGCGGTCAGGCTCGCCCCGGCGGTTTGGGTGTGGAAGCGCATCAGCCATGAGCGTGGGTTTTTCGCGCCGAATTGCTCGCACATGACTTTTGCCCAGATGCGCCGCGCGGCGCGATATTTGGCAATTTCCTCGAAGAAATCGTTGTGGGCATTGAAGAAGAAGCTCAGGCGCGGGGCGAAAGAATCGATGTCCAGCCCGCGTTCCACCGCCCATTTGGCGTATTCGATGCCGTCTGCCAGCGTGAATGCCAGCTCTTGCGCGGCGGTGCTGCCCGCTTCGCGGATGTGATAGCCGCTGATGCTGATGGTGTTCCACAGGGGAAGCTCATTCGTCCCGAATTCGACCGTATCCGTGACCAAACGCATGCTCGGTTTGGGGGGGAAGATGTATTCTTTTTGGGCGATATACTCTTTCAAAATATCATTCTGGGTGGTTCCCGCCAGTTTTTTGCGGGGGATGCCGCGTTTATCGGCAACGGCGATGAACATCGCCCAGATGATGGCGGCGGGGCTGTTGATGGTCATGCTGGTGGAAACTTTGTCCAGCGGCAAGCCATCCAGCAGCACTTCCATGTCGCGCAGGCTGGAAATGGCGACGCCGCACTTGCCGAATTCGCCCACCGCTTCCGGCGCGTCGGTGTCGTAGCCGTACAGGGTGGGCATGTCAAAGGCGATGGACAGCCCGGTTTGCCCCTGTTCCAGCAGGTATTTGAAGCGCCGGTTGGTTTCTTCGGCGGTGCCAAACCCGGCGAACATGCGCATTGTCCACAATTTGCCGCGATAGCCGGTGGCATGCACGCCGCGCGTGTAGGGGTACTGACCGGGGTAGTTTTCTTTTTCGAGATAATCGGAGGCAGAGAGAGAGGCAGGGGTGTACAACCGTTTTATGGGGCGCGAAGAAGTGGTGATGAATTTCTCGGCGCGTTCAGGGCGCTTGTCGAGCGTTTTTTTCAGGGTGGTTTCTTCCCATTCTTTCCTGCTTTTTTCCAATAGCGAAAAATCGTTGTTGCTCATGACTTTCTCCCGGTGCGATTTTTGGGCGCGAACGGCAATGTCTCCCAATGCGGTTTATGTGGTTGCCTCACAAAAAAATAAACAATAGCAGAGCACAATACACAAAAAAGTGTACCATGCTCTGTATTATAGTACAAAGTTTTTGATTGTTACAAAAGGAAAGTGTTATCCCAGAACATCTTCCACTTTGTTCATCAATTCCAGTGGACTGAACGGCTTGGTGAAGTAGCCATCCGCGCCGACTTCTTTGCCGCGTTCAATATCTTCTTCTTTGTCCAGCGCGGTCAACATCAGAATGTGCGCGTTTTTTGTGCGCTCATTTGCTTTCAGTTGGCGGCAGGTTTCAAACCCGTCAATGGAACTGTTGGGCATCATCACATCCAGAAAGATGAGGTCGGGTTGGTGTTCGATGGCGACTTCCAGCGCTTCATCCCCCGATGCGGCTTCCAGAATTTGATAATCGCCAATGCGGATGGTGACATTCACCAATTCTCTGATTTTTGCTTGGTCATCGACAATTAAAATTTTCTTCATTGTTGGTCTCCCGTTTATTTACTTAAAGCCAATTTGATGCGACTGATATACTCTGCCGTGCTGAATGGTTTGGTGATAAAATCGGTTGCGCCCAGCGAAAACGTTTTTTCAATTTGCGCCAACCCCGATTTAGCGGACACCACCACCACCGGAATATCTTTGGTGGCGGGGATGGTTTTGATGCGCCGTAAAACATCTTCGCCGGTCATTTTGGGTAGCATTAAATCTAAAATAATCAAATCCGGGTGGTGCTTCAAAATTTGCGCCAGCCCTTCCTCGCCGTTGACGGCGGTGAGCACTTGGAACGATTCCGATTCCAACAACCGTTGTTGTATTTCTAATATACTCGGTTCGTCCTCAATAATCAAGACCGTGGCGACACCCGACACCAGGGGCAGGGTGAATGTGATGGTGGTTCCTTCCCCTTTTTGGCTCACCAGCCAGATTTTCCCGCCGTGCGATTCAATGATGTGCTTGACGATGACCATGCCCAGCCCGGTTCCTTCAATGGCGGTGGAACTGGCATCGGCGCGCCAGAATTTTTCAAAGACGTGCTTCTGTTCGTCAAGGGACATCCCGATGCCGTTGTCTTTCACGGAAACGTGCAGATTGACCGGCGTGCGGGTCACGGCCACGGAAATTTCGCCCCCGCCCGGCGAATATTTGATGGCGTTCGACAGGAGGTTGTTGAGGGTTTGCGTCAGGCGGGCTTCGTCCACGCTCAATTCAACCCATTCGTCCGGTTCATGCAAAATGATGCTGTGTTTTTTGGTGCGGGATTGCCATTCCCGCACCTGTTTCACAAAAATATCGCGCGGGTTCATTTTGACGGGCGTAATGGGGAAGGCGGCGCCCGCTTCAATTTTTGAGACATCCAGCAAATCGGAAACAAGATTGGCAAGATGGACTGCCTGCTCGTGGATATAGCCCACGAATTTGCGAACTTCATCCGCCGAGAAATCGGTGCGGAGCATCAAAAGCTCCGCATAGCCGCGCACGGTGGTGAGCGGGCTGCGCAATTCATGCGCGGCGGTTCCCAGAAATTCGGTTTTCATGCGGTCTAATTCGCGCAACTTTGAAATATCGCGCTGAATGCCGACCAGCTTGTTCACCTTGCCTTGCCGGTCAAGGATGGGCGCAATCGTCAAATCGGCATCGTAAACGCGCCCGTCTTTGCACTGATTTTTCATCTCCCCGCGCCATGTTTTGCCCGCCAAAACAGTGTGCCACATATCGGTGTAAATGTGCGGCGGCGTTTGCCCGGATTGCAGAAGGGATGGATTTTCACCGATGACTTCTTCCGGATAATAGCCGGTTAAAGTGGTGAATGCCGGGTTGACGTATTCTATGATGCCTTCCGCATCGGTGATGATGATGGCATCTCCGGCGGCGGCTAAAATCGCGTCTGTCTGTTCCTTTTGGGCGCGAATTTCCGCCGTGCGTTCTTCCACCTGTTCCGCCAGATTTTGGGCGTAGTTGTTTACTTGCTGGAAGAGCATCGCATTTTCAACGGCTACCCCCGCCTGCCTGCCGATGGCTTCCACGGTGTTCAATATTTCAATCGTTGACTGAATCGGGCGGGTGTGGGTAATCAGCCCCAGAACGCCCAACGGGTCGCCGCCGCTGGTGAGCGGCACGGCAATGATGCCGGTGATGGGTATATCGAACCAGGGGGGCGAGTGAAAAGTTTCCCCGGCGAGGTTGTTCGAGACCACAACCTTTTGCTCGGTCATCACTTTTTCCACCAATGCCGGCGTCTGCAACAGCTCCGATACCACTTCTGCTTGGGGGAAATTGTGGGTATATTGCAAAAACATGTTTTCGTTGGCGGGGTTCAGAATCACCAGCGCCGCCGCATCGGCTTCGGCGATGGTTTGTGCCGTTTGCATGATGTCCTGTGCCAGCGCGCTCAAGCTCAACTTGCTGCTCAACCGCCGAGACAACCGATTGAGCAATGCCTGCCGTTTCAGTCGCCGCTCAACCTGCTCATACAGCCGGCTGTTTTCAATGGCAATTCCCGTTTGCAGGGCGAATCGATTCAGCAAATCGAGGTCTGCCGGGTGGAAGGGGGCATCCCCCGCGCGGAAGGTGACCATCGCGCCGATAACGCGATCCATGATGATGAAAGGAACGGCAATCATCGCGCCGCTCAGGAGGCGTTTTTCGTGGGTGGGGCGGTTGATGATGACTCCTTCTTTGCTGTTGACGGCGAGTTCCGCGCCACTCTTTGCCGAAATGGCAACGACGGGATTGTCGGTTTCATCCCGCAGGATGACGGTGCGCAGGGTTTTCATGTCGCGGGCGATGAGGTAAATGGCGGTGAACTGAGCGTGCATCAGGTCGTTCACCCGTGCGGCGATGGCGCTCATCACTTTTTCGGTCTCCAGCGTCGAGGCGACGTCGCGGGCGCTGTTGAGCAGAGCGCGCAACTCCTCTGCGGTGCGTCGCGCCCGGCGGAAGAGACGGGCGTTGTTGATGGCGGCGGCGACATGCTGCGCGAAAACATATGCCAATTCGCCCTGTTCCGGCGTGAAAGCATCAATGGCGAAATTGTCTACTGAAATCTGCCCGATGATTTTATCCTGCCAGATGATGGGTGTGCCAATCCATGAATGGATGGGCGATGTTCCTTCCCACAACATATAGCGGGGGTCTTTATGCACGTCACCGATGACGATGGGACGGTGGGTGCGTTTCATTTCGTTGTACAGCACGTTGGTGTCAATGGGAACTTCCACTTGGAAGATGGCTTGGTCTGCCCCAAAACCGCGCCCCGCTTCGAGCTTCAGCACGTTGGTGCGTTCCAGCATGATGGCGGCGCTGTCGTAGGGCACAACCGTTTCCAGTTGCTCCAAAATCAAGTTCAGCACCGTGTCCAGTTCCAGCGTGCTGTTGACGATGTTGCTGACATTTTGCAGGGTCTGAGAGATTTGGCGCTGCTCTTTTTCCTGCCGCAACAGCCGTAAATTTTCCAGAATGGCGGAACCGAGGTTTGAAAAGGCGGCGATGGTCGGCACGAGGTCGGCGGAGAGGTCGGTTGTGGCGATAGCCAGCATGTGGGTGGTTTTGCCGTTCACGCGGATGGGAGCGATGATGCAGGGGCGTGCGCCCTTCGGGGTGTGGTTGGTGAGCAACGGGGCGAAAAAAGCCTCAAATTCGGCGGCGGGCAATTCGGTGAAAATCACGTCTCCGCCGGTGACCAGCGCCTCAAAAACGGACAGGGTTTGAATGTCGATGGTGTGTCGGAGCATGGCGCTGCTTTGGGAGGGCGTGATTGCGCCAAAGGGGGTGTTTTCATTTTGATATGAAACGTGTGTGACCAAAACTTGCGTTTGCCGGGCGGATAATTCGCCGCCAATAACAAAAAAGCCGAATTTACACAAGTTTTCGGTGAGGACGGTGAGCACATAATCCGCTGATGATGCTTGACGCAGGGCGATGGTGGCTTCATTCAACAATTGCCAGGCGCGGTATTCGGTTGTCGCCTCATCCGGTTTATATGCCTGAGTCATACTCATCTGTATCTTCCGCCGCTTCGGATGCCGGCAGCGATATGGTGAAGGTGGTTCCTTTGCCCAGTACGCTATCCACAAAAATCTGCCCGTTGTGATTTTCAATGATCTGTTTGGAAACGGATAAACCCAATCCCGTCCCCGATTTTCCTGCCCGCCCCGATTTTGTGGTGAAAAAAGCATCAAAGATGTGGGGGATATTTTCCGGGGCGATGCCTTGTCCGGTGTCGGAAATTTGCAGCCGGATGGTGGCGCCGTCTTCATCTTCAACGCGAAGGGTGTTCAGCGTCAGCACGCCGCCGGTGGGCATCGCATCAATGGCGTTGATGACCAAATTCAAGATCACCTGTGAAATCTGGATGGGACTTCCGTAAATGATGGTCGCCTCCGGCGTGAGCGCTTTGGTGACATCAATATTGGCGTGCTTGATTTTGATTTCCAGAATGTGCAGCATCTCCTCAATATGTTTGTTGAGGTCGAAATGCTCCGCTTGGTCGGTTTGGGCGCGTGAAAGGGAGACCATTTGCCGCAACAGCACATTCGCCCGGCGGGAGATGCTCAAAATGCGCTCGATGATGTTGACCATCGTCGGGTCAATGGCGTCTCGGCGGCGCAGAATGATTTGCGAATATCCCAAAATCGGCGAAATGAGGTTGCTCAAATCATGCGCCACACTGGCGGCGAGCTGTCCCATCAAAATGAGGCGGTCTGTGTGGCTGATTTGCGCCTGCTGTGCCTGCACCACTTCCGAGCGTTCTTTCTGTTCCTGATAAAGCCGGGCTAAATCGCGCGCATATGCCAGATTTTGCGATTGTGTGATTTCCAACTGTTGTTTCAATTGGTCAATGATGGCTTCCGTCTGCTGCCGTTGGCTGTGCTGTTCCTTCAACTGCTCCATTTTGAGGCGGTTTTGAATTTCCAGCAGTTCTTTGCGGGCGGAAGAGAGGTCGTCAATGGAAAAACGGGGGAATTCAAGCGTGACTATGCTTCCTTCACCCAATGTGGACGCGATGGAGACGATGCCGTTGTGCAGGGCGACGATGCGATTGACGATGGACAGTCCCAGCCCCATTCCCACGGCGTGGCGGGTGGTGTGTTCCTCCGCTTGGAAGAAGGGCTGGGAAATGTATTTCATGTCTTTCTTCGAGATGCCTTTGCCGGTATCGGCGATGGTGAGCCGAAAGGCATCGTCGGTGATGGAGCCGTTGACGGTGAGCGTGCCGCCGGGTTTATTGTATTGGATGCCGTTTTCCACCACGTGCCCGATGGCGGTGACCAGTTGTTTTCGGTTGCCGAGCACCAGCAATGGTTCGTCCGGCAAATTCACTTCGAGGTGGATGTTCTTTTCGTTGATGGATGGGGTCAGCATAGTCAGTGAGACCGAGACCACCTCCGATAAATCCACCGCTTCCACTTCGATTTCTTTTAAATCATCCACCGAGGCGTCGATGAGATTGTTGACGGTATGGCGCAGTTTTTCGGATGAGCGGAGTACGCTATCGAGCACTGATTTGGTTTGGTTGTCCAAGTTGCCCGCAATCTGCGCCAGCATGGAGGTGAAGCCGATGATGCTGGCGAGCGGGGTGCGCAGTTCGTGCGCTGCGAGGTGCAAAAATTCTTCGCGCATGGCGTTGACGCGCTCTTCCCACGTCACATCGTGCAAAACCAGCACCCAACCCTCGTCGGGCAGGGGGGCGGATTGAAAGGTGACGGTGCGCGGCACGGGGTGCTCAAGGTGAAGTTGGCGGGTGAAGTTTTGGCGTTCCGGGGCGTGCAGGCGAGCTAAAAATTCGGGAACGTCATCCCCAACCAAAAAGTCGTTCAGTTCACAGTGGGTCAATTTTTCGACGGTGCGCTCAAAGAGGTCGGCGGCGGCGGGGTTGGCTTCCTGCACGGTCAGAGATTTATCCACCACCAGCACGCCATCGCTCATGCTGGCAAAGGCGGCTTCCAGTTTTTTGTAGGTGAGTTGCAGGGCTTCGCGTTTTTTGCGCTCTTGTTTATACAGCGCAACCATATCTTGCCCGTATTGCAATGCTTGGCGGTAGGCAAGGTCTAACTGGTCTATATTTCTATCTTCAAACGATGTTTGCTCACTCATCTGCCGGCTTTTCGTACAATTCAATTAGCACGCCATGCGTACTTTTGGGATGGACAAAAACATATTTTTGCCCGCGACTGCCCACACGGGGCGTATCTTCGATAATGCGCAGACCTTTGGCGGCGAAATCCGCCATTGCCTGTTCGATGTCGTCCACTTCCACGCAGAGGTGATGAATCCCCTCGCCGCGCTTGGCGAGAAATTTGCTCACGCCGGTGTCGGGGGCGGTGGGTTGCAGCAGTTCAAGTTCGTTGCCATCGCCCAATGGCAGGAAGGCAACCTTCACCGATTCGGCGGGAACATCCTCTATCCGGTCAAGCGGTAAACCCAGTGCGTGATGATAGACCTCTAGGGCTGTATTGATATTTTCCACCACAATGGCGATATGGTCAAGTTGCATAGACAACCCCCTTAAGCGATTCTCGGTATTTGATGCTGAAACTTTAGTAAAGTTCGCGTAAAGAATTTGCGTTAAATTAATGTGGTCGGCTGATATTCACCCCAAACGCCGCGCAGAGTGTTGCTGATTTCGCCGGTGGTGGCATATGCTTCCACCGCCGAGAGGATATGCGGCATCAGATTCTCCGTGCCGCGTGCCGCCTCCGCCAGCCGGGCGAGCGCGGCATCCACGGCGGCGTTGTCTCGGCGGGCGCGCAGCGCGGCGAGTTTTGCCGCCTGCATTTGCTGGATGGTTTCATCCACCCGCAAAATCTCCGGTTTGATTTCCTCGTCTACTTTAAACCGGTTCACGCCCACCACCACCTGCTCATGGCTGTCAACCGCTTGCTGGAAGTGATATGCCGCCGATTGGATTTCCTGCTGCATAAATCCGCTTTCAATTGCCGCCAGCGCGCCGCCCATCGCATCAATCTTGGCAATATATTTGCTCGCGCGTTTTTCAATTTCGTCGGTCAGATATTCGATGTAATAGCTGCCCGCCAGCGGGTCAACCGTATCGGCGACCCCGCTTTCATAGGCGATAATCTGTTGGGTGCGCAGGGCAACGCGCGCGGTCTCTTCGGTGGGCAAGCCGAGCGCTTCGTCGAGCGAGTTGGTGTGCAGACTCTGCGTGCCGCCGAGCACCGCCGCCAACGCCTGAATGGTCACCCGGGCGACGTTGTTGGTTGGTTGCTGCACGGTGAGCGTGCTGCCGCCGGTTTGGGTGTGGAACCGCAGTCGCCAGCTTTTGGAGTCTTTTGCCCCGAAACGGTCGCGCATAATTTTTGCCCACAGGCGGCGGGCGGCGCGATATTTGGCGACTTCTTCCAGAAAATTGTTGTGCGCGTTGAAGAAAAAGGAGAGTTGTTTGGCAAAATCATCCACCGATTGCCCGGCGTTGATGGCGGCTTCCACGTAGGCGATGGCATTCGCCAGCGTGAACGCCACTTCCTGCACGGCGGTGCTGCCCGCCTCACGGATGTGGTAGCCGCTGATGGAAATGGTGTTCCAACGGGGCAGGTTCTCTTGGCAATAGCCGATGATGTCGGTGATGAGCCGCATGGATGGGGCAGGGGGGAAGATATAGGTGCCGCGCGCGACGTATTCTTTCAAAATATCGTTCTGAACTGTGCCGCGCAGTTTGTGCGGCGCAACGCCCTGTTTTTTCCCCACGGCGATATACATCGCCAGCAGAATGGACGCGGGGGCATTGATGGTCATGCTGGTGGAAACTTTATCCAGCGGAATGCCATCCAGCAGGGTTTCCATGTCTTCCAGCGATGAAATGGAAACGCCGACTTTGCCCACTTCCCCATCGGCGAGCGGGTCGTCGGCATCGTAGCCCAGTTGGGTGGGCAAATCGAAGGCGGTGCTCAAGCCGGTTTGTCCCGCTTCCAGCAAATATTTGAAGCGGTGGTTGGTTTCTTCCGCCGTGCCGAAGCCGGCATACTGCCGCATCGTCCAAAATCTGCCGCGATACATGGTCGGCTGCACGCCCCGGGTGAACGGGTATTCGCCGGGGAAGCCGAGTTCGTGCAGGTAGTGCGTCTCCGCATCGGCGCGGGGGAGCGCCAGCCGCGTCACCGGAATACCGGAATCGGTGGCAAAGGATTCTTTTCGCTCCGGAAAACGTTTCAGGGTGTTTTCCAGAATATTGACTGCCCATGCATTGAATTTTTGTTTCAAAGATTCTGTCATCGTCATTGTTGACCTCATTCTTTACGGATAGAGATGGTGATAGAGATAGTGAGAAAGGGAGAGAAGGGGATGGATACGTTTTCCATTACTGTCCCTCTCCCTTTCTCTTTCTCTCCTACGGATACACCCGCCCCAGTGTGCGCGGGAAGGGATTGGTTTCACGGACGTGGTGAATGCCGCAAATCCAGGCGACGGTGCGCTCAACGCCCAGCCCGAAGCCGCTATGCGGCACGCTGCCGTATTTTCGCAGATCCAAATACCATTTAAAGGCTTCTTCCGGCAGATTATCGTGCTTGATGCGCTTCAGCAGCAGTTCCGGGTCGGAGATGCGTTCACTGCCGCCGGTGATTTCGCCGTACCCTTCCGGCGCGAGCATATCCACGCTTTTGCACACTTCCGGTCGCCCCTGCCACGGTTCCATGTAAAACGCTTTGACCACCGTCGGATAGCCATACACAAAGATGGGGCGGTCGTACAATTTGGTCAGCGCTGTTTCATGCGGCGAGCCGAAATCGTCACCCCATTCCAACGCCAGCAGCGCCTTTTGTTCGGGGTCGTCGGTGTTGGCGCGGAGTTCTTTCAATTTTTCAAAAGCTTCATCGTATGAAATGCGCGGGAAGGGGGGCACAACGGCTTCCAGCGCGCTGAGGTCGCGTTCCAGCAATTCCAGTTCGGGGCGGCGTTCTTTCAGCACCCGCTGGACAATATAGCTGATGAATCGCTCTTCCATGTCCATCAACCCGTCCAAATCCTGATACGCGGTTTCCGGCTCAACCATCCAGAATTCGGTCATATGGCGGCGGGTTTTGCTTTTTTCCGCGCGGAAGGTGGGACCGAAGGCGTACACTTTTCCAAAAGCGAAGATGTTGGCTTCATTATATAGCTGTCCCGTTTGCGCCAGATAAACCGGCTCGCCGAAGTAATCCACTTCAAACAGGGTGGTCGTGCCTTCGCCCGCCGCCGGGGTGAAAATGGGCGTGGACATTTCCACGTACCCCTGCCCGTCGAGCCAGTCGCGGATGGCGCGCATGATGAGCGCCCGGATGCGCAGGATTGCCCACTGTTTCCGCGAGCGAATCCACAAGTGGCGGTTTTCCATCAAAAAATCGACCCCGTGTTCTTTCGGGGTGATAGGATAGTCTTCCGCAACTTGCACGGTTTCCAAATGAGCGACATCCAATTCATACCCTGCGGGGATGCCTTTGGCGCGCGGTTCGGCTTTGACCGTGCCGGTGACGATGATGGACGATTCCTGCGTCAAGTGTTTTCCTGCGGCGAAGATGTCTTCCGGCAAATTGGGCTTGAACATCACCCCCTGAATTTGTCCGCTGCCGTCGCGGATTTGCAGAAACAGCAGTTTCCCTTTGCCCGTTTTGCGGTACAACCAGCCTTGCAGGGTGACGGTTTCGCCCACATGGTCGGCAATGTTTTCAATGCGAATGATTTGTGCCATGGTATGCTCCTTGTTTTTTGGTTGAGTTTGCAGTCGGCAGTTGTCGTTTTCAGAAAATGGATAGCTGAAAACGGACCACTGAAAACGGACCGCTACTGAATCAACACGCGCTCCAGCACTTCATCCAATGTTTCCACCGGAATGAAATTCAGGTGGCGGCGGATGCGATCTGGAATTTCCACCAAATCTTTTTTGTTTTGCGCGGGGATGATGATGTCGGTGATGCCCACCCGATACGCCGCCATCGCTTTGGCGCGCAAGCCGCCGATGGGCAACACTTTGCCGCGCAGGGTGATTTCGCCGGTCATGGCAATTTTGCGGTTGACCGGCTTCCCGGAAAAAGCGGAAATGATGGCGGTGGCGGTGGTCACGCCCGCGCTGGGACCGTCTTTCGGGGTGGCGCCCTCCGGGACGTGGAGGTGGATGTCAGTATTTTCAAAACGGGCGGTGTCGATGCCGTACTTTTCGGCGTTGGCTTTGGTGTATGACAGCGCCGCTTGCACCGATTCCTGCATCACGTCGCCGAGCTGTCCGGTGAGTTGCAGGTTGCCTTTGCCATCGTACAGCGTCACTTCCACCGACAGAATATCGCCCCCGGCGGGCGTCCATGCCAAGCCGGTTGCCATGCCGACCATGTCCTCTTTTTCCAAAAACGAATCGGGGAAACGGGGCGGACCGAGATATTTCTCCACCGATTTTGCGGTGACGGTGCGTGCCGGTTTTTTGTTTTGCGCCAACCGGCGCACCACTTTGCGGCAAATCTTGCCGATTTCCCGGTCGAAATTCCGCACCCCGGCTTCATAGGTATACAACCGAATAATTTGCTGGAGCGCCTCTCTGGTGAAACGGAGTTCCTGCTCGCTCAAACCGTGTTCATCAAAATGGCGCGGAATGAGAAATTGGTTGGCAATGGCGATTTTCTCTTCATCAATATAGCCCGAAAACTCGATGATTTCCATGCGGTCGAGCAGGGCAGGGGGGATGGTATCGGTTTGGTTGGCGGTGGTGATGAACAGCACCCGCGACAAATCGTATGGCAAATCCAGATAATGGTCGGAAAAGGCGTTGTTTTGTTCCGGGTCGAGCACTTCCAGCAGGGCGGCGGTGGGGTCGCCGCGATAGTCGTAGCCCAGTTTGTCAATCTCATCCAGCATGATGAGCGGATTGACAGAGCCACAGCGTTTCATGGTTTGGATGATTCTGCCGGGCATCGCGCCGATGTATGTGCGCCGGTGTCCGCGAATTTCCGCCTCATCGCGCACGCCGCCGAGGCTGAGCCGGGCGAACTTCCGCCCCAGCGCTTCGGCGATGGATTTGCCGAGCGAGGTTTTGCCCGTGCCGGGCGGTCCCACAAAACAGAGGATGGGGCTGCGCAGTTTGCGGCTGTTTTTCACCCGCGCCCGAACCGCCATATATTCCAAAATGCGTTCTTTGACGCGATGCAGACCGTAGTGATTTTTATTGAGTACCGTTTCGGCATGGCTGATGTCCAGCAAATCTTCGGTGGTTTCCGTCCACGGGAGTTCCAGAATCCAGTCCAAATAGGTGCGAATGATGCCCACTTCGGGCGCCATCGGTGGGATGTCGCTCAGGCGGGAGATTTCCTTTTCCGTTTTTTTGCGGGCTTCTTCCGGCAGGTTTTTGGCTTCCACCCGTCGCCGCAGTTCGGCGATTTCTCCGGCAGTGCCATCCCCTTCGCCCAGCTCGTTCTGCATAGCGCGAATTTGCTCGCGCAGGAAGAAGTCGCGCTGGCTTTTGTCAACTTCCTGCTGCACCTGCGTCTGAATTCGATTTTCCAATTCCAGCACATCGAATTCATGGGCTAAAATGGTGGTCACGCGCTGTAACCGCGCCACCGGGTCGAGCGTTTCCAGAATTTGCTGGCGGGTTGCCACATTAATGTCCAGCACCGAAGCGATTAAATCCGCCAGCCAGCCCGGTGCGGAGATGTTGTTTGCCGCAATCACCGCATCTTCGGGGATGTGGGGGTGCAACTTGGCAATTTTCTCGAACAGCGTCAGTACCGCCCGCATCTGCGCTTCAGTTGCCAAACTGAGTTCTTCGGGTTCATCCGGTTCTTCAATGCGTCGAGCCGTCACATACGGCACAAGGTCATCCAATTCCCAGTCAAGCATCTCAACGCGCTCTTGCCCTTGCAGCAGCACGCTCACACTGCCATCGGGCATGCGCAAAAAACGCACCAGTGCGGCATGCACGCCGATGTGATACAAATCTTCCGGTTCCGGGTATTCAATTTCCGGGTTGCGCTGCGCGACCACAATGAGCGATTGTTCGCCGGTGTGGACGGATTCCACCGTTTCCAGCGGAACCCGTTCAACCACCATCAACGGGGTTAAAATGCGCGGATACAGCACCGCATCTTTTAAAATTAATACCGGACGTTCAATGACGGGGTCTGCATCATAAAACAAATTATCATCATCTAATTCAAAATCGAACATGCGAGCCTTTCCGGGCATAGCCTACACTTTAAGTTTGGATTTCATATTATAACAGAGTTTGCCGAAAAGCAACATGTCTATTTACCATTAATCCATAAAATGATATACTTGCTTATGAAACGGAGACGC
>CAZMXX010000018.1:0-19938 GCA_964570315.1 uncultured Anaerolineaceae bacterium
TTTTTGGAAAAACGTAAAGCTAGTTGGTTTCTGCTGTTTGCCGTGCTGGCAATGGCTTGCAAAGAACAAATCCCTTTGCAAGTGATGTTTTTAGGATTATATGCCATTGTGCGGCACAAAAATTGGCGGCTGGGACTGTTCACCATTATCTTTGCGGCAACATGGTTTGCCGTAGTGATGCTGTGGGTCATTCCGGCATTCAGCGTCACCGGCGCGCATATTTTCCTCGGCTATTACAGTGACTTTGGACAGTCGCCGCTGGAAATTGTGACCACTGCCATCACTCGTCCCGATATTGTGCTCAAAAATTTGTGGCAGCCGGCAAAACTGGCTTATCTGCGCGACCTATTTGCTCCATTTGCTTTGTTGCCGTTATTGGGATTGCCGGTATTGCTGGTCGGAACGCCGTCATTTGCCATCAATTTACTCAGCAGCAATCCGGCAATGCATGATGCCACGCGCGGGCATTATGTAGCAGATGTCACCCCATGGTTGGTGTGGGCATCGTTATTTGGATTGATTTTTCTTACCAAAATTACACAATATGCAATACGAAATACAGATCGGGTGAAACAAACAGTATTCACAGCGGCAGCCATTTTATTGCTTATCTCACTGGGTTGGCACTGGCAAAATGGTATGTCGCCGCTGTTGCCCACCGCGCCGAAGTTCCCCGTTACCGCACACGACCGCATCGGGGCGGCATTGGCGGCAGAAATTCCCGCCGATGTCGCTATTTCGGCGCAGGTTGATTTGTATCCGCATCTTTCAGCAAGAAAAACCGCTTATGTGTTCCCCATTATCCACAAAGCAGACTATATTTTTTTGGATGTCACCTCTGTGACCACCCCCCTCCATCCCAACGATTTTCAGGCGGATGTGCAAAAATTGCTGGCAACGGGGCAATTCGGGGTGTGGCGCGCCGATGACGGCTTTCTGGTGCTGAAACGGGGCGAACCCAATGCCATCCTCCCCGACGCTTTCTTCGATTTTGCGCGGGCGACGAATCCCGCGCCCCAAATTCCGCTGGATGTGCAATTCGGTGATGATGTGCGCCTGCTGGGCGTGGACGTGCTGGACAATCCCCGTTGGTCGGAGACGCGGGTGCGGCTGTATTGGCAGGCGCTCAAACCGATTGACGCGCCATTGCGACTGTATCCCTTTTTTGTCAACCAAAATGGCGACGTTATTGAAGATACATCCCTCCGCCCGATGGCGACGCAATTGTGGTATCCGCCGGCGCAATGGAAACCGGGCGAAATTGTGGTGTCGGAAACGTTGCCGTGGGAATTGGGCGACGAGTGGAGTCTGGGCGTGGGCGTGCTGCGCGGCGAAAATTGGTCGGATTGGACGCAGCGGTTGCCCGTCACCGCCACCGATGTGCGGCGGTTCGATGCGGGCACATGGGTGCGGGTGGCATCGTTTGAGCGGCAGGGATGGCAATTGCAGCCCATCGCGGCGGATAATGCCGATTTGCAGCCACCGAATGTTGCGCAATTCGATTTCGACAATAAAATGGAACTTCGTGGATATGCGGTTGACCGCGCGGACAATTCGCTGGATGTGACCCTGTATTGGCGTGCATCGGCGGCAATGTCGCGCGATTATACCGTTTTTGTCCACCTGTTGGATGCGGACGGGCAGGTTGTGGCGCAGCATGACGGACAACCGATGTGGCAGTTGCCCATCCCGACCGGCACGTGGCAGCCCGGCGAAACCCTGCGCGACCGGCACACCATCGCCCTGCCCGCCGACCTGCCCCCCGGCGAGTATCAATTGCGGGTGGGCGTCTATTTTTGGCAAACGATGGAACGTCTGCCCGTGCTGGAAAACGGCGCACCGGCGGGTGATTCGGTGGTGCTGGGCGCAGTGCAATTGCCGTGAGGCGTGAAAACGTGAAAGTGAGCGGGTGAGCAGGTGTGCCTTGAAACTTGCCACTCTGCAACTTTGAACTTGAAACTTTGAACTTGAGACCTGAAACCTTGAACATCGTCATTCTGACCTACGAAAGTAAACAAGCCAATCTGATGACCCGGCGACTGCTGACGGAATTTTCGGGGCAGGTGCGGGGCATTGTGGCATCCGATGTCATCATTCCCGGAAAAAATACCGCGCAGGCGGCGTGGTTTTTGCTGCGCAAAACGGGGTTGGGTTTTGTGGGTATGAAAGGCGCGGAAATTATCCTCAGCCGGGTTGCGCCGTTGGTGCTGAAGTTGACGGGGCGACAGCCGAGCGTGCCGTCGCTGGCGCAGATGAGCGCCAATTTCGGTGTGCCGGTGGTGCATGCCAAAAACGTCAACAGCGCGGAAACGCTGGCGACGCTGGAGGCATGGCAGCCCGATTTGGTGGTGTCGGTGTACCTGAACCAGCTCATCAAAAAACCGCTCATCGAGTTGGCGCAGGTGGGTGTCATCAACGTACATCCCGCGCTGCTGCCGCGCAACCGGGGACTTTTTCCCTATTTTTGGGCGCTGGCAAATGGCGATACCGAAACCGGCGTGACCGTCCATTGGGTGGACACCCGTTTCGACACGGGCGAAATTTTGTTGCAGCGCGTCCTGCCCATTGCGCCGGATGACACCGTGCTGTCGCTGGCGGGGAAGAGCGCGGCGCTCGGCGCGGAACTGCTGGTGGAAGCCGTCCGCGCCATTGCGGACGGAAGTCCGCCCCGTGTGCCGCAAAATTCTGCCGAAGCGAGTTATTTTTCGTGGCCCACCGCCGCCGCCGTGCGTCAATTTCGGCGGCGCGGGCGACGGTACGGCTCGCTCATCGAAATGTGGCGAGAAGTGACGTAAATGGAGATTAGAGATTGGCGATTGGAGATTTTCTAATTGCCAATTACCAATCGACCAATAACCAATGATGGATGACCAATGACAAAAATCTCAATTATCCTGCCAACCTATAATGAACGGGAAAATATCCCCGAACTGATTGACGCGCTACACGCCACATTATCCCCCTGGGATTGGGAGTATGAGTTGGTGGTGGTGGACGACAACAGCCCCGACGGCACGGCGGAGGTCGTCCGCACCCGGTACGGCGACGACCCGCACGTGACGCTGCTCGTCCGCACGGACGGGCGCGGATTGGCGACCGCCATCCGCTACGGCATTGAGCATGCCACCGGCGATACGGTGGTCTGCATGGACACCGACTTCAACCACGACCCCGCTATGATTCCGCAAATGGTGAAATTTTTGGAATTTTACGATTTGGTCATTGGTTCGCGTTTCGTCATGCGCGGCGGGATGGAAGACCGCTTTCGGCAATTTTCCAGCGGGGTATATAATTTTGGCATCCGTCTGCTTTTCCGTACCCCCGTGCATGAAAACCTGAGCGGTTTCTTCGCCATGTCCCGCGAGAAAATCCTTTCGATGCCGTTGGACGATATTTTTTACGGCTACGGCGATTATTTCATCCGGCTGATTATGGTTTCGTGGCGGCGGGGCTACAATATTCTGGAAGTCCCCGTCTTTTATCGCCTGCGGATGCATGGACACAGCAAAACCCAATTTGTTTCAACGCTCATCCAATATACCCGCGCCCTGCTTTCATTGCGCATCAAACTGTGGCAGGGTCGAATGAAATAGCAATGACACGGTTCAAATCAATTTTCATCAACTTAATGCTGATGCTGGCAGGGTTGGCGCTGATGCTGCTGGCGGGTGAAGGTATCGTCCGGCTCATCCGCCCGCCGCAAGTGTCGTACACCCGCGCCCCCTGTTTTTACATCCCCGATGACCAACTCGGCTACCGTTTCCAGCCGTCCGCCAGCGGGTTGATGTTCAAGAATTTTGAAATCAACCAGATTGACCGCATCAACACGCTGGGTTTTCACGATGTGGAACATACCCTGCCCCCCACCGGCGAGGGTTTTCGCGTGCTGGCGCTGGGCGATTCGTTCACGGCGGCGCTGGAGGTGGATGTGGCGGACGGCTGGACGCAGACCATGCAGCGCGAATTGCGCGCGCTGGGGCATCCCAACGCCGAGGTGCTGAATGTGGGCATCGACGGCATCGGTCCCAACATTGAGCTGAAACTGCTCAAGCGGTTCGCGCCGATTTTCCAGCCGGATGTGGTGGTGGTCGCATTTTATAAAAACGACCCGCTCGACATCAGTGAAAAATTGAAGCATCGGGAATGTTACAAAGATTATACCGTTGCCTACCAAACCGAAGCGGAACGCGATGCCATTCGCGCCTTCATCGACGGGGCGCGCCCCGTCAGCGACACTTTTCAATGGTGGCTCGACCGGTCGTATCTCTTTCGGCTGTTCATGTTCCCATTTCGGGATATGTACTGGAAATTCAACTATCTGAACCCCGTGCGAAATTATTACGCGCCGCTCATGCTGGGGATGGATGTGGACAAACGCGCGGAAAATCCCCCGTCGATGGATGAAATTTTCGCCGAAATGCAGGCGGTGGCGCGGGAAAATAAATTCCGCCTTTTGGTCATCCCCGTGCCCGCCAATGAAAGATGGAACCGCCCCGACGACAGCATCAACGCGCTGAAAGAGAGTCTATCCCCCGATATGCTGTGGCAGTTGGATGTGGTGGACATTCTGCCCGAAATGCAGACTTTTGTGCAGGATGAGCGCCGTTCGTACGCCGATTTGTTTTTCAAATACGATGAACATCTCACCCGATACGGGCAACGGGTATATGGCATGTTGGCGGCGCAGCGCGTCCATCAGTATGCCATTGCCGCCCCGATTGAGTTGCGGGTGGAACCGCCCCGCGCCGGGCTGTGGACGGAAGTTCAGTGGGTGGATGGTGCGGGAAGCTGGCACGCGGTGGAAAACTGGCGCGGCGAAACCAACGGCGGGGGCGGCATCACTTGGTGGGTGGAAGCGAAGGACTTCGGCACGGGACCCTTCCGTTTTGCCGTGTATGATGTCGCCGGCGGTAATTTGCTCGGCGCGAGCGAGCCGTTCATGTTGCCGCAGAGAAACCAAACTACGCGGGTGAAAGTGGGGATTGAATAACCGCCAAGGCGCAAAGACCGCAAGGGTAAAGTATGGAAAAAGATATTGAAACCGTTGCAAAAATAATTGTTGATTCTGCAATTGCGGTGCATCGGGCATTGGGTCCCGGTTTGCTGGAATCTGCATACCAAAAAGCATTGGAATATGAATTGCGCAAACGTGGTATCACTGTTCAAACCGAGGTTCTGTTGCCAATTGTATATGATGGGTACAAAATTGATGCCGGATACAGGATTGATATGTTGGTGGAAGATAGCGTTATCATTGAAAACAAAACCGTCGAAAAACTTTTACCGATCCATCAAGCGCAATTATTGACGTATTTGAAACTTCGAGATTTGAAACTTGGTTTTTTGTTAAATTGGTATGTTCCATTGATGAAATATGGCATAAAACGGATGGTTAATAATTTATAAAACTTTGTGTTCTTTGAGCCTTCGCGGTAAAAGTTTGGATTAATTTTCATCGCCAAGATGCCAAGAAAAAAGATAAAAGGTATAGAAAAACTTTGTGTTCTTTGAGCCTTCGCGGTAAAAACCATGCACGAAAAAGCGCAAGCGAAAACCGAATCCCCCCGCACTGATTTTTGGCTGTTGCTGGCGCTCTTCGTCAGTTTCCGCTTTTTGGCGCTGTTGCTCATGCGCCCCGGCGGCTTTATCCGCGATTTTTCCGATTTCAACTTCTATTTCGGCATCGTCCAACTTTCCGATTATGGTTTCATCCCCTTCCGCGATTTTTGGCTGGAGTGGCCCCCCCTCATCCCGCTGGCGATGACCGGCGCATACCGGCTCTCGCTGCTCATTCCGCAGTGGATGGAAGAACCGCGCCTGTGGTTTGTGGCTATCTGGGGGAGTGTGGTCGTCCTGTTTGAGGCGGGAAACTTCTGGCTCATTTTTCGGTTGGCGCGCCGATTGTTCGCCGAACACACCGCGCGGATGCGCCCGCTGTGGCTGTACGCCCTGCTGTTTGCGCCTGTGTTCACCCTGCTGGGCGATTTTGACGCGATCGCCCTCTTTTTCATTTTGCTGGGGATGGACCTGCTGCTGGCGGAGAAATATCGTTGGGCGGCACTGGTGGCGGGCATCGGTTTTTGGGTGAAGGTGACGCCCGTGCTCGCGGCGGGGATTGCCGCTTGGTTGATTTTCCACCGCCACCGCAGCGACCTCCGACGGGTGGCGAAGGGCTGGCTGGGCTACGGGGTCACCCTCGCGGCGACGGCGCTGGCAGTGGCATCGCCCTTTTTGCTGACCGCGCCGCAGTGGTTGGCGGCGTATCTGCGCGCCGTGCTGGGGCGCTCAAGCTGGGAAACGGTGTGGGCGGTGCTGGAAGGATATTTCGGCTACGGGCAACTCGCGGGCGACCGCTTCAACCCCGCTGAAACGGTGTTCGCCGTGCATCCGTCGAGCCTGCCGTGGCTGTGGATTTCGCTGGCATTTGCCGCGCTCTTTCTCGCCGCATTCTTTGCCCGTCCGAAAGACACTTCCCCGCGCCGGGTGCTGGCGTTTGCCGGATTCACCATCAGCCTTTTTTTGATGTATTCCAAAGGATACAGCCCGCAATTTATTGTCTATCTGCTGCCGTTCATCATCCTGCTGCTGCCGAATTGGGCGGGGGTGGGGTATGCGCTCGCGCTCACCGCGCTGAACGTGCTGGAACAACCCGTCTATTTTGTGCTGTTGCCCGATGCGAACTGGTTGCTCACGGCGGTGGTCTGGTTGCGCTTCGCCGTCTTCGCCGCGCTGGCGGTGGAATTTTGGGGGCAGGTAGCAGGGTGGCAGGGTAGCAGGATTGAAAATTCCACTTTCTCACTTTCTCGCTTGCTCACTTTCGCTAATCGCCAATCGCCAATCGCCAATCTTCGAATCGTTGTTTTGGCGATTGTATTTCTCTGGATGGCGGCGTTGCTCCCCCGCGCGGCGGCAGATTATTCAAGGCTATCAAGCGCTCGCGTCGGTTTTGTCGAAGGGAAATTTCTGGCGGCGATTGCTCCGAACGATACCCCCGCGCTGGTGGTCACTGTGCCGCATTTTTATCGGCGGGAATATGCGTTTTTGCGCGATAAATACCGTATGAAACTGGTGGACAGCAATAATTATCCCGCGCGGGGTGTACCCAACCCGCCGACGGTGGCGCAGGCGTTGCAGGATGAATCGTATGCATGGGTATTTGCCAATGAGCAAGAATTGATGGTGCGCAATTTGTCGGAAACGGGGGAAATTGTGGCGGCATATTCCCCGTTTGATTCAAATGTTTTTGTGTTGCAGTTGGTAGATTTTTCCGGCGCGGGGATTGCGCCGCCGAAACTGGCGTCCGCCGAAAACGGCATTGAACTGGCGGCGGCATCGGTGCAGAAAGACGGTGATGTGCTCGATGTGCGGCTTTTCTGGCACGCCACCGGGCAGTTGACCACACTGGCGTCGCTGGGTGTGCCGCGTGATTTTACCGTGTTCACCCAGCTTTTGTCCGCCGATGGGCAGTATATCGCCGGGCATGACAGCCCCCCCGACAGCGGACACGCACCCACCGGCGCATGGGTGGAAAATGACCTCGTGCTCGACCCGCACATCATCGAACTTCCCGCCGATTTGCCCCCCGGCGATTACCGGCTGGTGGTGGGCATGTATGATGCCTCCGGCACGCGGTTGCCCTTTTTCGCACCCGATGGCACACCCCTCCCCGATGCGGCAATTCCCGTGCAGACACTTCGCCTGCCGTAAACGGCATCGTCAAAAACCCCTTTCAAGCTACTTTTTGCAGATACAGCGTCCGGCTATAGCCCGTCCCCCAGCCCGCATCACCGGGAATGCCGAGCGTCATCAGCTCGTAGCCGGTGGCGCGCAAAACCTCCGCGCCTTCCACGTCGGTGGCGGTGTAGGTTGCCGCCGAAATCAACCCGCGCAGGGGCGGGGTGGGGCGCACCGTGCCGAGCCGGTGGTCGCGCACCACCGCCGAATACACCCCCGCCGAGCCGTCGGGCAGGGTGTACAGCACGATGGAGGCGTCATGTTCCGCCAGCCGCATCAGCCGGTGCAAATCGCCGTGCTGCACCACGTGCCGAAATTGTTTGTAAAAGGCGATATATTTGCGGTAGCGATTCAGCTCCGCATCATCCAGCGCGTTCAAATCCGCCCCAATGCCGAGCGCGCCGCGCATCGCCACATCGAAACGGGTGTTCAATTCGAGCGTGCGTCCGGTTTGGTGATTCTTCTCGTGCGTCACCCAAGCCGCCATCACCCGCGCGGGGTACGCCAAACTGAACCCCTCCTGAATGCGGATGCGGTCGAGCGCGTCGGTGTTGTCGCTCGTCCACACTTGGTCGGTGCGCGCCAGTATGCCCATGTCAACCCGTCCGCCGCCGCCGGAACAGCTTTCGATGGTCACATGCGGGTGTTTCCGCCGCAGACGGTCTATCAGCCCATACACCGCTGCCGTGTGCCGCCGCCAGATGGCTTTGCCCGCCACTGAACCGGGTTCACTCGCGTAGCGGTTCATATCCCATTTGAGGAATGAAATCTCATATTGCGTCAGCAGGTTGTCCAATGCGGCAAAAATGTAATCGGTCACTGCCGGGCGAGCAAAGTCGAGTATCAACTGGTTGCGGGCTTCGGTGCGCGGGCGGGCGGGAAAGTGCAGCACCCAGTCGGGATGGGCGCGGTAGAGGTCGGAATCGGGGTTGACCATTTCCGGCTCCACCCACAGCCCGAATTTCATCCCCAGGCGGGTCACTTCGGCGATGAGGGGTTCCAGCCCGTTGAGGAACGTTTCCGGACTGACGAACCAGTCGCCCAGCCCGGCGAAATCGTGTCGCCGCCCGTCGAACCAGCCATCATCCACGCAAAATAGTTCCACGCCGATGGCGGCTGCTTTCTGCGCCAGCGCCATCTGTCCCGCTTCCGTCACATCAAAATAAGTGGCTTCCCAACTGTTGTAAAGCACGGGGCGCACCGCCGCATTTTGGGGCGGATGCGGCAGCACGCGCTCGCGGGTGAAACGGTGCAGGCGACGGCTCGCCCCGCCCCAGCCGGTATCGCTCACCCCGATGACCATCGCGGGGGTGGTGTGGGTTTCGCCGGGGGCAAGGGTCAGCTCGAAGTCGAAGGGGTTGTAGCCGCCGTGAACGCGAATTGCGCCGGAATAGAGCCGCTCGAATGCCAACCGCCAGCTTCCGCCGGTTGCCGGATGACCAAAGTACACCGTGCCGGATTCTTCGGTGGCGTGACGGGGTTGGTTCAGCAGAAAAAAGGGGTTGAAAAAATGCCCCGTTTGCAGGGTGCGGCTTTCAATGGCGAAGACACCCGGCGGCAGTTGGATGCGTTCCGGCGTGAATTCCCGCGCCCATGTGCCGCTCACGGTGGTCAGCTCGGTGGTGGCGGGGGGGAGGTGCAGAGTGGCGAAGGCGCACGCTTCCACCGTGATGGGGGCGTCGCCGGTATTTTCGAGCGCGCACCAGCGTTCGATGATGTCGTGTTCGGGGGTGAGCCGGTAGCAGAGCGTGACCGCAAACGGGTACACGGGGTCTGCCAGCCGCACGCGCAGTGTTTCGCGGGGCGTGGTGTTCGCGGTGGGGATGCCGTGTGCGGACGCGAGTCCCGGTTCGGCGTCGGTTGCAATCTCGTGCCCGGCGTAGCGCAGGCGGACATCGCGCACGGGCAGGTGTGGCGTCTCCGACGGTTTCACGCCGTTGGGGTGGGTGGAAAAACTCACCTTCAGCGAAACTTCGTGTTGGCTCGTATCGCCGAACGCCACCAGTTCATCGCGGCGGGCTTGGGCTTCAAAGCCCACCATCGAATAGACCGGCTCGGTGTTTTTGCCACTGATGCGGTCGTTGACGCGGGCATCGGCGGGGCGGATACCCCATCCCAGATGCACCAATGCCCCTTCAAAATTGATTTGAAAGGCGTAGAAACTGCGGCGCAGGGTCAGGTTGAAGGTGCGGGTTTTGGGGTCGAAGTGAATCACGGGCGCGCTATTCCTCGCCGATGTCTTCGTTCCACAATTCCGGTTTGGCGGCGATGAAATCGGTCATCATTTGGATGCACGTTTCATCGTTCAGGATTTCCAGTTCGACCCCGCGCGAGCGGAGATAATCTTCTGGACCCTGAAAGGTTTTATTTTCGCCGACGACGATTTTGGGAATTTTATACAGTAGCGCCGTGCCGCTGCACATATCGCAGGGTGAAAGGGTGGAATACAGTACCGCCCGTTGATAATCTCGCGCTTTCAGCCGCCCCGCATTTTCGAGGCAGTCTGTTTCGGCGTGGAGGATGGCGCTCCCTTTCTGCACCCGCCGGTTGTGTCCCCGCCCGACGATTTTTCCGTCAATCACCAGCACCGACCCGATGGGGATGCCCCCCTCCGCTAAACCTTTTTTCGCTTCTTCAATTGCCGCCTGCATGAATTTGTCCATCAGTTTTCTCCTTTGCGTTGAAGTAGTCGCCACAAAATTCTCGAATTTTAGGATAAAATTGGTGAAATCTGTGGAAATTCGTGGTTAAAATTTATTGAAAATGTGGAATAATCCGCGTTTGAACCGCCACTGTGCCGTTTACTCGCGGCGGTATGCCTTCAGATACGCGCCGGGATATGCGGCGTTGCGTCCGGTGATTGCCAGCGCCAAAATAGTGACCAGATACGGCAGGGCGAGGAAGAATTCAAACGGCAAATCCATCCCCAGGGTTTGCAATCGCAATTGCAGGGCAAACACGCCGCCGAACAGCAACGCGCCCCACATTGCCCGCACGGGGTCCCATCTGGCGAAGATGACCAACGCAATGGAGACCCATCCCCGCCCGGCGATGATGCCGGGTGAAAACGCGCCGAGTTGCGCCAGCGACAGAAACGCCCCGCCAATTGCCATCAACGCCCCGCCGATGATGAGCGCGGCGTAGCGCATAAGATACACATTCACCCCGGCGGCATCGGCGGCTTCCGGATTTTCGCCCACGGCGCGCAATTGCAGCCCGAAGCTGGTGCGGTACAAAATCCACCATGTCAGCGGGATGAGCACCACAAAGGCGAAGTAAGTCAGCAGGTATTGTTTGAAGATGTCGCCCAGAATGGGAATATTCCCGAAGATGGAAAATTGCCCGAACGGGTCAACCGAGGGCAGCACGGAACTTTCGCCGAAAACCACCCGAAACCCGAACAGCGACAATCCGATGCTGAGCAGGGTTATCCCCAACCCCGATACGTGCTGATTCACGCCGAGGGTGACGCTGAACAGCCCCATCAGCGCGCCCATCACCATCCCCGCGGCAATTGCGCCGAGCAACCCCCACCAGAGATACCCGCTCCCTTCAACGGCGCTGACTTTGGCGGCAACCGCAAATCCCACAAATGCCCCCAAAAACATGATGCCCTCGATGCCCAAATTCAAAATACCGGCGCGCTCGGTGTACACTTCCCCCACGGTGGCAAAGATGAGCGGCGTTGCCACACGCAAAGTTGCGCCAATCAACCCAACCAAAAATGTCAGCAAAAGAGCGGTGGTCATACGGTTTTCTCCTTGCGGCGGATACGATAATTTTGCAGCAAGAGCATCCCCAATGTTACCAGCAGCAACGCCGATTGAATCACGTCGCCCAGATATGCCGGGACGCCCAGCGCGCGGCTCACCGTTTGTGAGCCGGTGTCAATCAGCCCGATGAACATTGCCGCCAGCGCCACGCCCCACGGGTTCAGCGTGCCCAGCGTGGCGACGATGATGCCGGTGTAGCCATAGCCCGGCGAAATCGCGTCAATGAGATGGTAGTGGATGCCCGCAATTTCGCTGACGCCCGCCAGCCCGGCGATGCCGCCGCTCACCAGCGCGGAAATCAGCATAGTGCGCTGAACGTTGATGCCGGCGAACTTCGCCGCCGCCATCCCCAATCCAACCGCTCGCATGCGCAGTCCAAAAGGGGTGCGGGTCAGCACGAACCACAGTGCCACAATGGTGACTATCGCCAAAATAAAACCCAGATGCAGCCGCGAACGCGGAATGAGTTTGGGGAAAATTGCCGACGGTGCGATTTCCGGCGATTGGGGCCACTGCGAAACGGGGTCGCGCCAGGGTCCGTTCAGTAGCGCACTGACGATGAACAGCGCCACCGAGTTGAGCAACAGGGTGGTGACCACTTCATCAATGGCGAGTTTCACTTTCATCAGCGCGGGGGTGAGCGCCCACAGCGCGCCCGCCAGAAACCCGCCGACAATCATCAGCGGAATGGTAATCCACGACGACACTCCGTGCATTTGCAGCCCGATGGCGGTGGCGGCGGTTGCGCCCGCGTACAACTGCCCTTCCGCGCCAATGTTCCAATATCCCCCCACAAAGGCGAAGGTGACCGCCGCGCCGGTGAGCAGGAGCGGCGTGGCTTTGACCAGTACTTCAATCGCGCTGACTTTGCCCGACAGGGGGGCGACGAGGAAATAATAGTAGGCTTCCAACGGATTTGCGCCCACCATTGTGACCAGAACGGTGGTCAGCGCAAAAGTGAGGATGATGGCGGCGATGGGCAGCAGCGGGCGCACCCATACCGGCGCGGGGATGCGTTCGAGTTTAAATGGCATGTGTCGTCTCCTCCGCCACACCGGACATCAACAGCCCCAGTCGGTCCGGGGTGGCTTCACGGGCGGGGATGATGCCCATAATTTCGCCCTCATAAATGACCGCGATTTTATCGGATAGTTCCATGATTTCGTCTAAATCTTCGGAGATGAGCAAAATCGCTGCGCCCCGTTCGCGCTGGTCGAGCAATTTTTGGCGGACATATTCGGTGGCGCCCACATCCAGCCCGCGCGTGGGTTGCGCCACCACAATCACCTTCGGGTTGCGTTCCAGCACTCGCGCCAGAATCACCTTTTGCATGTTGCCGCCGGACAGCGTGCGGATTTTATCGCCGGGGGCAGCTTTTATCTGATATTCTGCAATCAATTGTTGGGCGTGTTGTTTGATGAGGCGATGGTTGAGCAAGCCACGCTCAATGAAGGGGTGCAGATGTTCCAGCGCCATATTTTGCGCCACCGTCATTTCTCCCACCACACTTTTGTGGCGGTCTTCGGGGATGCGCCCCACGCCCGCCGCCATCATCTTCGACGCGCCGACATTCGTCACATCCTGCCCGTCCACTGTGATTTTCCCGGCGACACACGGGCGAATGCCCGCCAGCACCTCGCCCAACTCCGTCTGCCCGTTTCCGGAAACGCCCGCCAGCCCGACAATCTCCCCGGCATGCACTGTCAGCGAAATGTTTTTCAGGGCGGGCAAGCCTTTATTGTCCGATGCGGCAACCCGTTCCAAGTGGAGAATTGTTTTGCCGACGTCGGATTTTGGTGTTTTGCTCACCCCAAACGTTTCCCGCCCGACCATCATCCGCGCCAATTCGGCGGGGGTGGTGTGGGCAGTTTCCACCGTTCCCGCTGATGTGCCGCCGCGCAGAACCGTCACCCGGTCGGTGATGGTCATCACTTCATTTAATTTATGACTGATGAAAATGACGGATAGCCCGCTTTCCCGCAGATGGGTGAGGCTTTCAAAAAGTTGGTCAACTTCCTGAGGGATTAAAACGGCAGTCGGCTCATCCAGAATGAGGATTTTGGCGTTCCGATACAGCGCCTTCAGGATTTCAACGCGCTGGCGCTGCCCCACCGAGAGGTCTTTCACGAGCGCGGTGGGGGTGATGTCGATGCCGAATTTCTCGGCGGCGGCGGCGACTTTTTGGTGAGCGGCGGGCATATTGAGGCGGAAGGAATCGGTGTAGCCCAAAATAACGTTTTCGGTGACGGTCAGCGGGGAGACCAGCGCGAAATGTTGGGTGACCATGCCCACGCCCAATTGGATGGCGTCTCTGGGGGATTTGATGTCGGCAGGTTGCCCGAAAATTTCAATTTCCCCGGCATCTGCGCGGTAGAGACCGTAGAGCATGCGCATGAGCGTGGTTTTTCCCGCACCATTTTCGCCCAACAGCGCGTGAATTTCGCCCCGGCGCACGGAAAAATTCACGCCGTTGCTGGCGACAATCGTTCCGAAGTGTTTGTAGATATTGCGCATTTCAACCGCGTTTTGCGTTTTCACGAGCAATCCTTTTGATGAAATGTTGTTGGTGAGGTAAGTGAAACTTTTATGTTGTGTTGTTTTCAGCCACGGATTAACACGAATTTTCACGGATTTTAGGCTAAAATTTGTGAAATCTGTGAAAATTAGTGGCTGAAACTCGTCCAAACAAAAAGTTTCAACAAGTTCGGTGACAAAAAGGGGCGGAGATGATTCCTCTGCCCCTTTTTGAATCAGGTTTGGGGCGGGAGATTACTTCCCTGCTTTTGATGAAGCCGGGGGTTGCGCTTCGTCAATATCCACCCGGAACAGCCCGTTTTTGATTTCATCTTCTTTTGCCTTCACCTGCGACACCAAATCGGCGGGCACGTTGATGGCGGAGTTGATGGGCGCGAGGCTGGCGCCACCTTTGGCAACCATGCTGAAGTCCTTCAGGTCTTGCGCGGTGTAGGTGCCGCCCTTAACCTGATTGACGATATATTCAACCGTCGGCTCCATGCTCCACACGGGTCCGCTGACCACACTTTCGGGCGCAAGTTCACGCTGGTCGCTCATATTGCCGAAGGAAAGGAGACCGTTTTCAGCTGCGGCTTCAATCACACCGAAACGTTCCGCGAACAGCACATCCGCGCCGGCGTCAATTTGCGCCAGCGCCGCTTCTTTCGCGGCGGCGGGGTCGAACCAACTATTGATGAAGGAAGTTTTCACGTCCACATCGGGGTTCACTGCATCCGCGCCGGCGATGAACGCATTGATGATGCGGTTGACTTCGGGCACGGGCATCCCCCCCACCACGCCGATGACGTTGCTTTTGGTCAAACCGCCCGCCAGCATCCCGCTCAAATAGGCAGGCTCGTGAATCCAGTTGTCGAACACCGAGAAATTGGGTTCCACCGGTCCGCCGCCGGAGCCGAAGACGAAGGCGATTTCGGGATAATCTTTCGCCACCCGCCGCACGGCTTCTTCATTGCCAAAGGCATCGCCGAAAATGATGTTCGGTTTGGTTTGCTCGGCGACTTCACGCAAGATGCGTTCCATATCGCCCGCGTAACCGATGTCGTCGGTGTAGGTGTATTCGATTTTTCCGGCGTCTTTAGCTTTTGTCAGCGCGGAATGGATGACCCCGTCCCACGGTTCTTCGATGGCGGTGGCGTATGCGCCAAACACCACGGGTTTATCAGGCGTGCTTTTTTCGGAAGTGGTGGCGCCTCCGCATGCGGCAAGCGTCCCCATCATCAGCACAATTATCAATAAAAATCCTATTTTCTTAAACATACGATCCTCCTGCTGGCGTAATTGGGAAGTATTTGTGGTAGAAAATTCAGCGCCGACGATTCGTTTCGGGGTTCACCTCCTTTGAAAGAGACCACACAATCTTTGGTGCGGGGTATGGAAAATTCTTCCGGCGAAAAGCCGGATTTTTGGGGGTCACGTTATTTTGTTTTGTGGAAAGTTGCTTGAGAGGTGATGATACAACAAAAATCGGAAATCTTCAAGTTTAAATTTGTGGCGAAATGCAGTTCGGTTGTTGGCAGGGGGACGAAAAAAAAGCGGCTCAGACGAGCCGCTTTGGGTGAAGCAATAAATTTATGCCGGGACGAGGCTCGCCAATCCAGTTTGCCAATCGGCGACAAATTCTTCCAGCGAGGCAATCATATCGTCGGTGTGGACTTTGCGGTTGATGGTGCAGTGTACCAGCAGGTAGTAATTCCCCGCCGCCGATTTCTCGGACGTGATTGTCCAAGCGAGGGCGTTGGGGCATTCCGGGAAAGAGAAGCGCACCCCGCGCCTGATTTGTTCCCGGTGAACGGTGAATTTTCCCCACACGCTGTACACTTCGCCGGTGATTTCGTCAGCTGAAATCACTTCGGAAATGGAGGCGCAAAATTCAGGCAGGTTGGGGATGGTCAGTAATTCGTAGATTTTTTTGGGGTGTAACGAAACTTCGGCGTGGCTGTAAAATTCCATACGGTTCTTCCTCCAAGATGATTACGCATCCATTATCGGCGAATGCGGGGAAATTGTCAATACGCCCCCGGAAATTTCGATTTGACTCCGGCGGCGAAATACGATATACTGGCGATTGTAAGTTCATTTAACTAACAAACTAATTCGAGGCAATGATGACCCCTTCCCTCAAAAAAGCGACTCGCCAGCAGCTCAAAGACCACAACAAGCGGCTGATTCTGAAAACTATTTACGAACGCGGCGAAATCAGCCGCGCCGAAATTGCCCGGGTGACCCACCTGACGCGCCCGACGGTCTCCAGCATCGTCGCCGAGTTGATGGCTGAGGCACTGGTGGCGGAAGTGGGGCAAACCTCATCCGGGGGCGGAAAACCCGCCACCCTGCTCAGCGTCGTCAATAATTCCCGCCAGCTCATCGGGATTGACTTGGCGGACAGTGAATTTCGGGGATGCCTCATCAATTTACGCGGCGAAATTTGTCAGCGCATCACGTTGCCCGTGGCGCATCACGATGGCGATGAGGCGTTGACGCTGGTCTACGATTTGATTGACCGGCTATCGGCGCGGGCGAACAGCCCGCTGCTCGGCATCGGTATCGGTTCGCCGGGGGTGATGGACGCCGCCAACGGCATCGTGCGGCGAGCGGTCAACCTCAACTGGCGCGACCTCCCTCTGCGCGCCCTCCTTTCCGAACGATATGATTTGCCGGTGTATATTGCGAACGACAGTCAAGCGGCGGCGCTGGCGGAATACACCTTCGGTAAAAAGAAAAATATTACCAACCTGCTGGTGATAAAAATCGGGTTGGGGGTGAGCGCCGGTATCATCATCAATGGGCAGCTTTTCCACGGCGACGGTTCCGGCGCGGGTGAAATCGGGCACGTGCGCATGGTGGAAAATGGCGATTTGTGTCGCTGTGGCAACCGTGGCTGTCTGGAAACGCTCGTCACCAGCCGAGCCTTGCTGGCGCGCGCCCGACAACTTTTCCCCGCCGCCGACCCCATCAGCTTTGAAGCGGTTGTGCGCGCGGTTGCCACCGGCGACCCGGCGCTGACGGACATTGTGGTTGGCATGGGCGACCCCGTCGGGCAGGTGCTGGCGGCGATGGTCGCCACGCTCAACATTCACCATATCGTCATCGGGGGGATGATGGCGCAATTTGGCGCGCAGTATCTGGCGTCCATTCGGCAATCCATTATGACGCACGCACCTTCTTTTTTGGCGAAGGATACTGAACTGACATTCAGTGAATTGGGGCAGGATATCGTCGTGCTCGGTGCATCGGCGCTGGTATTGGCAGATGAATTGGGCATTGTTTAGCATTTTCTACCGGAGTTGAACACAATGATGACCACTCACCAACCCGCAAAACTGAAACATATTCCGCCGCTGGATGCCGGTTTCCGACCGGCGGTTTTGGCGCACCATACCTTTCTGAACGATGTTGCCGCCTCCGGCAAAAGTGAACCGCTCATCTTCGGTTTGGAACGGGTGAACGGCAGTTTGTCCCGTTTTGAGACGAACATTTTCGCCGCCGACCATCCCCGCGCCGCCGAAAATCTTTTCCACGCCGAGCGCCTGCTGAAGTTTCTGCTGTGGCAGCGGGGGGCATGGAAAGTTTATGTGGGCGGCTCGCCCGTCGTTGGGGAGCATTTGGCGCGCGTTTATTCTCCCCGGGGACAACGGGCATTCGACACGGAATTTATGGGCGAGCGCATCTATCGCCGGACGTTCACCGTCGTTTCCTGCCCGCCGGAAGCCGTGCCGCCGGAAAAGGAAAATGCGCAATCGCTGGGGCGGCATCTGGACGGCTGCCGCATCGGGTTTGATTTGGGCGCGTCCGACCTGAAAATTTCGGCGGTGGTGGACGGCAAAGCCGTTTACAGCGATGAAATTGTGTGGGAACCGACCCTCCAATCCGACCCCGGCTACCATTATTCACACATTATGGCGGCGCTGAAAGTTGCCATCAAAAAACTGCCGCGCCTCGACGCCATCGGCGGCAGTTCGGCGGGGGTATACGTCAACAATTGCCCGATGGTTGCGTCGCTGTTTCGGGGTATTCCGGCTGACCGTTTCGATGAAGTGCGCACCATGTTCCGCCGCATCCGCGACGAGTTGGGCGTGCCGCTGGAAGTGGTGAACGATGGCGAAGTGACCGCGCTGGCGGGTTCCATGTCGCTGGAGGATGACTGCATTCTGGGGATTGCAATGGGGTCGAGTTTGGCGGCGGGGTATGTGAACCGCGAAGGGAACATCACCGATTGGCTCAACGAATTGGCGTTCGCGCCGGTGGATTACAGCCCTGCTGCGCCGGTGGATGAATGGTCGGGCGACCGGGGCGTGGGCGCGCGCTATTTTTCCCAGCAGGCGGTGTTTCGGCTCGCGCCGCAGGTGGGCATCACCATTCCTGAGGGCATCACCAACGCCGAAAAATTGAAATTCGTGCAGGAAAAGCTGGAAGCCGGACACGCGGGCGCGCGGCAAATCTGGCAGACCATCGGCGCATATTTGGGGTACGCCGTCGCCCATTACGCCGATTTTTACGCTCTGAAACACGTCCTCATTTTGGGGCGCGTGACCTCCGGCGCAGGCGGAACCATTATTTTGGACACCGCGCAAAAGGTTCTGCGCGACGAATTTCCGGCGTTGGCGGCGAATATTCACATCCAATTGCCCGATGAAAAAAGTCGGCGGGTGGGGCAATCCATCGCCGCCGCCAGCCTGCCGAGCGTTCAAAAAGCAGGCAGCAAGGAGCATGAAGCATGAAGTTTCACCAACCGGCAGCGCAAATTTTCGTGCCCGATAATCTACCGGCAGATGAAGCGTTGGCGCGCACCACCCATCTGGCAATTGGCGCGCATCAGGATGATTTGGAAATTATGGCGGCGGACGGTATCTTCGCCTGTTTCCGCCGGGCTGACCGCTGGTTCACCGGGGTGGTGGTGACGGATGGACGTGGCTCGCCGCGCAGTGGCATTTACGGCAATTATTCCGATGAACAAATGTGGGCGGTGCGCAACGCCGAGCAGAAAAAAGCGGCGGTCATCGGCGAGTATGCCGCCCAGATTTTACTCGATTTTCCCAGTGCGGCGGTGAAAGACGGCGGCAACCTCACCCCCGTCACCGACCTCGCCAACGTTTTGCGCGCCACTCGCCCCGATATTGTTTACACCCATAATTTGGCGGACAAACATGACACCCACATCGGCGTGGCGTTGAAAACCATCGCCGCCATCCGGCAACTGCCATTGGCGGAACGCCCGCAAAAACTGTACGGTTGCGAAGTTTGGCGCGATTTGGACTGGCTTCCGGACGACCGGAAGGTGGCATTCAACCTGTCGCAATTTGAAAATTTGCAAATGGCGCTGGTCGGTGTGTTCGATTCGCAGGTGAGCGGCGGCAAACGGTACGACCTCGCCACGATGGGGCGTCGGCGGGCAAACGCGACCTATCACGCCAGCCACGCCACCGATGCCGCCACGTTGCAAGCGTTTGCTATGGATTTGACCCCGCTCATAACAGACGAGACGCAATCTCCCGCTGATTTTGTACAGCAACATATCATAGATTTTGCCGCCGACGTGCGTCGGCGCATAGAGCAGGTGAGGAGGTGACAATCCAAAAATAACTCGAATATGCCAATTTGAATCAGATTATTTTTGAAACCCAATGGAGGAGACAGAAGATGTCAAAGAAAATTCTTGTAAGTTTTTTAATGATTTTGGTGCTGGCGCTCGCCGCGTGTGGCGGAAACACAGCCCCGGAAGCCACTAAAGCCCCGGCGCAGGCTGAACCGACCAAAGCCCCGGCGCAAGCCGAACCAACCAAAGCGCCGGCACAAGCCGAACAACCGGCATCCACTGAAAAAGTGACACTGACCATCGAAAGCTGGCGGAATGACGACCTGAAAATCTGGCAGGACACGATTATTCCCGCTTTCAACA
>CAZMXX010000019.1:0-19516 GCA_964570315.1 uncultured Anaerolineaceae bacterium
CCCGGTAAAATGCGCGGTATACGCGATGAAAGGGCTATTTTCGTTTTTCCGGATACAATCCCAGCACGCCCGCTTCCGAAGCGTCACAGATGCCCCGCTCGGTGATGAGTGCCGTCACCAGTCGCGCCGGGGTCACGTCGAAGGCGAAATTTGCCGCCGGGCTGTCCTGCGGGGTGAGCAACACGCTGACCACCTCGTCGCCGTATTGCCCGTTGATGGTTTTCACTTCGGTGGCGTCGCGCTGTTCAATGGGAATTTCTTTCACGCCGTCCCGCTTCGTCCAGTCAAAAGACGATGACGGCAGCGCCACATAGAATGGCACGCCGTTATCATGCGCCGCCAATGCCTTCAAATATGTGCCGATTTTATTGGCGACATCGCCGGTGTACAGGGTGCGGTCTGTGCCCACAATCACCATATCCACCATCCCATGCTGCATCAGATGCCCGCCCACATTGTCAACGATGACGGTGTGCGGCACGCCGTGCTGGTTCAGTTCCCAGGCGGTGATGCGCGCGCCCTGATTGCGCGGGCGGGTTTCATCCACCCAGACATGCACGGGGATGCCCCGGTCATGGGCGGCGTAAATCGGGGCGGTGGCAGTGCCGTAATCCACAAATGCCAGCCAACCCGCGTTACAGTGCGTCAGAATATTCACCGGCGCGCCGTTTTTGCGGCGGCTGATTTCTTCGATGAGCGTCACGCCATGTTCACCGATGCGGCGACAAAACTCGGCATCTTCATCGGCGATGGTTTGGGCGGTGGTCTTTGCGGCGGCAATCTTCGCCGAGATGTCATTGCCCGCGGCGGCAATGGCATCCAATTGCCGCTGAACCGCCCATTCCAGATTGACCGCCGTGGGGCGAGTGGCTTTCAGCGTTTCACCGGCGGCAGCAAGATGCGCCGTGAAGGCGTCCGGCGAGCTGTGAGGGGCGTGCAACGCGGCAATGTACATCCCGTAGCCTGCTGTCGCCCCCACCAGCCCCGCACCGCGAATATGCATCTCTTTGATGGCGCGGGCAACGTCCGACACGGTGGTCAAATCCTCCACCACAAATTTATGCGGCAGGGGGCGTTGGTCAATAATCTGCACCACCGCATCGTCGTCATTTTTCAACCAGATAGTCCGGTAATGCGTTCCGTGAACATTCATCGAATTTCCTCCCGTGTGCGCGATATATGGTCGCATTATTATATCGGTTTCGGGCTGTTCCGTAAAAAATCGGGGGGATGTCCGCCGTTCAAATGCGGGTTGAGGCGGATTAAACGCAGGCGGCAATCAATGTTTCAATGGGGGGATGGGTGGGGGCATCGGTGCGGAGATGCATCAAAAATTCTTTGTTGCCCGCCGGTCCCGTGATGGGGGAGGCAATCAGCCCCACCGGCGCGAACGATTGCGTTTCCACCCAAGTCAGAATCTCGGTCAGTACCGCCCGGTGAACCTCAACATCGCGGACGACGCCCCCCGCGCCCACGTCATCCCTTTTTGCCTCGAATTGCGGTTTTATCAGCGCCACAACCGCCGCCGATGGCTGCAACCATTTTTTCACGGCGGGGAGCAAAAGTTTCAGAGAAATGAACGAGGCGTCAATCACCGCCAACGCAATCGGGTCAGGGAGGGATTGCACGTGGCGGGCGTTGGTGCGTTCCATCACCACCACGCGCGGATCGGTGCGAAGTTTCCACGCCAAATCGCCGTAGCCCACATCAATGGCGTACACTTTTTTCGCTCCCCGTTGAAGCAGCACGTCGGTGAAACCGCCGGTTGAAGCGCCCACATCGGCGCACACGGCGTCGGAGGGGTCAACGGCAAAGGCATCCAACGCTGCCGCGAGTTTCGTTCCGCCCCGGCTGACGTAGGGGCGTTTGGCTTTGGTTTCAATCGGCGCGGCGGCATCAATGCGCGTACCGGCGGTGGTGATGCGTTGATGGTTCACCGTCACTTCACCGGCGAGAATCAGCGCCAGCGCATGCTTTTTATCGCGGGCGAATCCGCGTTCAACTAGCAGGTCGTCAATACGTTTTTTGGGCATCCGGTAATCTCGTGATACAGTTTGCACATCGTCTGAGAATAGGGTATAGTGCGCCGTACCATATATTTTAGGAGTGTTTGTTGTGCTGATTGCGTTACTGAAAACAATGCGCCCCAAACAGTGGGTCAAAAACGGTGCCGTATTTGCCGCACTGGTATTCGATGAAAAGTTGTTCAATCCGGACTATTTTTGGCACACGTTAACCGGGTTTGTGCTGTTGAGTCTGGTCTCCGGCACGGTGTACATCATCAACGATTTGGTGGATGCGGAAAAAGACCGCGCCCACCCGAAAAAGAAATTCCGTCCCATCGCCTCCGGCGCGTTAAGCCGAAAATTGGCAACAACGATGGCGGTTCTGCTCCCGCTGGTGATCATCCCCCTGAGTTACCTGCTGGATGTGAAATTCGGGTTGTTGATGACGCTGTATTTGCTGATACAACTCGCTTATTCCTTCAAGCTGAAACACGTGGTGATTATTGACGTGCTGACCATCGCTGCCGGATTCGTCATTCGGGTTGCCGCCGGGGTGGTGTTGATTGACGTGGCGCGTTTTTCGCCGTGGCTGTATGTGGTCACCACCCTGCTCTCGCTGTTTCTGGGGTTTGGCAAACGGCGGCAGGAGCTGATTTTGGCACAAAACGGGGTGAAAAACACGCGCGCCATTCTGGACGATTATAATCTGCTTTTTTTGGACAATATGATTATGATTGTCTCTGCCACCACGGTGATGGCGTATTCGCTGTACACCTTCAGCGCGCCGAATCTCCCCCCGAACCATTTGATGATGCTGACCATTCCGTTTGTGATTTACGGCATTTTTCGCTATTTATACACGCTGCACGTGCTGAATGGCGGCGGCGACCCCTCGGAGATGCTGTTGGAAGACCGTCCGCTGCAAATTACGGTGGTGTTGTGGGGGCTGGTGATTGTATCAATTTTGTATCTATTTTAGCACGAAGACTCAAACACGAAAAGGCAACCCCTCCGCTGCGGATGGAGGGCGTTGCCTTTTTTGTTTGATGAAACCAACGCGATTTAACGTTTGGTGTATTGCGGTGCTTTGCGGGCGCGTTTGAGTCCGGGTTTTTTCCGTTCTTTCACGCGGGCATCGCGGGTGAGCAACCCATGCTGACGCAGGGTGCGGCGCAATTCCGGGTCGTCTTTCAGCAGAGCGCGGGCAATGCCGAGGCTGACAGAGCCGGCTTGTCCGGTCACACCACCGCCACTGACTTTGACACTCACATCAAAACGCCCTTCGGAGTCGGTGACTTTCAACGGGGTCAGAATCGTGCGCAAATCAATATCGCGGCTAAAATATTGGTCAGCCGGTTTGCCGTTTACCACAAAAACGCCTTCGCCGGAAAATAGACGGACTCGCGCGGTTGCTTGTTTGCGCCGTCCGATTGCTTCAATATATTTACCTTCCATAGCCATAAACCGATTCTCCCTGTTTACAATTCTAACGGCTCAGGGTTCTGAGCAGCGTGCGGGTGGTTCGGACCCGCATAGACTTTCATTTTTTTGTACATTACACGCCCCAATTTACTCTTGGGCAACATGCCTTTCACCGCCGCTTCAATCACCCGTTCCGGGAATCTTTTGAGTTGATCGCGCAGGGTGATTTCACGCAAGCCACCGGGGTAGCCTGAATGCCGATAGTATTTTTTCTGGTCAAGTTTTCGACCGGTTGTCTGTACTTTTTCGGCATTGATGACGATGACGAAATCGCCACAATCCACGTGAGGCGTGTAGATTGGTTTGTGTTTGCCGCGCAGAATCGTGGCAATTTGGGTAGCCAAGCGCCCCAGGGTTTTGCCCTGTGCGTCTACCACATACCATTTGCGTTCTACGTCTTGTGCTTTGGCACTATATGTTTTCACGGTACCACTTCTCCTAATCAGGGTTAAATCCCAACAAAATCAATACATAACATTTATCAGACACAATCCACACGCCGCAGACGGGGCTCCTGCTTTGGCGCGGTCTTTGGTCTTCAAAATGGTTTTCACATCTTCGACGTTCATCTCGCCTAAACCAACCGGCAGCAATGTGCCAACGATGCGGCGCACCATGCGATACAAAAAGGCGTTGGCGGTGATGTAGAAATACACATCGGTGTTGTGGGTGCGCCATTCCGCCTGTGTGATGGTTCTGACTGTGTTGTCGCCCTGAGGCGGGCGACCGAAGGCGGCGAAATCGTGTGTGCCCAACAACAGTTGGCTGGCTGCCTGCATACGGTCAACATCAAGCGGTTGGGCAATATGCAGGGCGTAGCGACGGCGCAAAACGTCAGGCAAAGGTTGGTTGATGATGGTGTATCGGTATTGCCTGCTTTTTGCATCAAAACGCGGATGAAAGCCGGTATTGGTTGTTGTTAATGTTTTTACAACGATGTCTTGCGGCAAATTGGCGCGCAGTGCGCGCTGCAATGCGTCGGTGCCATGTTTCCAATTCGCCGTAAAACTGATGACCTGTCCGGTCGCGTGTACGCCGCTATCGGTTCTGCCTGCCGCCAACGTCCGAATGGGCGTTTGCGTCACGGTTTTCAATGCCGCTTCTATTTCACCCTGAACAGTTCTGCCACTGGCTTGAATTTGGTATCCCAAAAAGTCAGTGCCATCATAGGCGATAATCGCTTTGTAAGTTAACGGCGGCACGGTTCCGGCAGTAAGTCCATTTACTCTTCGTAATCAATCAGTTCAATCAATGCCATCGGCGCAGCGTCACCTTTGCGCGGACCCAGTTTGTAAATGCGAGTGTACCCGCCATCGCGGTCGCGGTACAGGTCAGCAATTTCGGTGAACAATTTTTGCTGCACTTCCGGGTCATACAATCGACCGGCAACCAGACGGCGGGCGTGCAAATCGCCGCGTTTTGCCAGCGTGATGAGCTTTTCAGCCACGGGGCGCAACGATTTCGCTTTGGCTTCGGTGGTCTGGATGCTGCCATGTTTAAATAATTCTGTCGCAAGCCCCCGCATCAGCGCTTTACGCTGGGCGGTGTTGCGATTCAGTTTTCGACCAGCTACATGATGTCGCATTTGTTACATTCCTCCAAGTTCTACGCAAGAAACTCAGCTACCGGAGCGCGACGCGGCAATGATGCTTTCATCCACGTCAGCCAGTAAGCCTTTTTCTTCCAAACGGTCAATGAGTTCATCCAGCGATTTTTGTCCAAAATTCCGAATCGCCAAAATCTCGTCGGGACCTTTGCGTAATTTTTCCAGTATTTCGCCCACCTGAGTGATACCGGCACGTTTGAGACAGTTGTACGCCCGCACCGTCAATTCCAAATCTTCGATGGGGGTATCCTGCACATGCGGCACGGGGGCTTCTTCAACCACAACTTCTTCCGGCTCTTCCTGCACGGTGATGTTGGCAACCAGCGAGAAATGCTGCACCAGCAACCGCGCCGATTCCCGCAGCGCATCATAGGGAGTGATGGTTCCGTCGGTGGTCACTTCCATGATGAGCTTGTCGTAATCGGTTGCCTGCCCAACGCGCGCGCGCTCAACTTTGAAGTTGGCTTTTCGCACCGGGCTGAAAATTGCATCCACGGGAATTTCACCGATGGGCAATTTGCCGCGTTCTTCCGCCGGGGAATATCCACGCCCCATTTCCACCATCAATTCGATGTCCAACGCCGCTTCGCCGGAATCGCCGGTGAGCAGTTGCAAATCGGGGTTGACAATTTCCACGTAAGGCGGACATTCCAAGTCTCCGGCAGTCACCACCCCTTCACCCTGAACTTCCACCCGCAAACGGGCGGTTTCATTCTGATGAAGGATGACGCGAAGCTCCTTCAGGTTCAAAATCAACCCGGTCATATCTTCACGCACGTGCGGAATGTCGGAAAATTCATGATGCACCCCGCTCACCCGCACGGATGAGACGGCTGCGCCCGTCAGCGATGAAATCAACACGCGACGCAGTGCATTTCCCAATGTCACCCCATATCCCGGTTCCAGAGGGCTAATATTGAATCGACCAAAATTTCTGGTTGAAGATTCGGTTTCAACTTTTGGTAAAACAAAACCTATTTCAGACAACAGTACACCCTCCACTAGTCTCTTTTATCAAGGTTGATTGATAAAAGGGTAATTCGTTTGCTTCCAAATATTTCATATCAACGATTTTTAGCGGCTGTAGTACTCAACAATCAGTTGTTCGTTGAGGGTGAAATCAATATCTTCTCGGGTGGGTTCTGCCACAACCGAGCCGGCAAAATTTGCGGCATCGATGGTGAGCCATCCGGGAACTTTCGAACCGTCAATTGTTTGGACACGTTCCTTAAAGTAGGCGTTGCCTTTGCTTCTATCGCGCACGACGATTTGGTCGCCGGGTTTTACGAGGAATGAGGGGATGTTAGTTTTGCGACCATTCACGTCAAAGTGACCGTGACGCACCAATTGGCGAGCTTGCGCGCGCGAATCGGCAAAGCCAAGGCGGAATACCACATTGTCCAAACGGCTTTCCAGAATAACCAAAAGGTTTGTGCCGGTAACACCTTTCATGCGCTGGGCGCGTTTGAAATACCGGCGGAATTGCTTCTCGAAAATGCCATAAATGCGGCGCACTTTCTGTTTTTCACGAAGCTGGTTACCGTAATCGGATTCTTTGGCGCGGAAACGGCGTACCGGACCCGGCGGGTGCGGACGGCGTTCCATTGCGCATTTGGGAGAATAGCAACGGTCTCCCTTCAGAAACAGCTTTTCGCCTTCACGGCGGCATAATCTACATACAGCATCAGTATATCTAGCCAATTTGTCCTCCTGTCTGCGTGAGGTTTACGGGCATGGCTCTGTCCTTTCATCCCCCACGTAATGCCATTAAAAAAGTTTGTTGATATTATTTTTACAGCCCAACCACAAAAAATGTTTCGCGCCGAGCTTAAACGCGGCGTTTTTTCGGCGGGCGACAACCGTTGTGCGGAATGGGGGTGACATCGGTGATGGATCTCACCTTCAAACCGGCGGCTTGCAAACCGCGGATGGCGGCTTCACGCCCCGGTCCGGGACCCTTCACAAAAACATCCACTTCACGCATACCATGTTCGCTGGCAGTTTTAGCGGCAGATGTCGCCGCAATTTGCGAAGCGTACGGCGTGCTTTTGCGCGAACCTTTGAAACCGCTTGTACCGCCACTGTACCAGCATAACGTATTGCCGTGCGGGTCAGTCACGGTAATGATTGTATTATTGAATGTCGAGTGGATAAATGCTTTTCCGCTGGGAATATTTTTGCGCTCTTTCCGCGCCACCCGTCGTTGTGTTCGTCTTTTTGCCATCTAATACTGTCCTCCACTAATTCACACGCAAAAATTATTTGCGTGCCCGTTTCTTTCCGGCAACCGTTCGTCGTGCGCCACGGCGAGTTCGTGCATTGGTTCGGGTACGTTGTCCGTGCGCCGGTAAATTTCGGCGATGGCGCAGCCCTCGGTAGCAACCAATTTCCTGCAACCGTTTGATGTTCATGCCGACTTCGCGGCGTAAATCACCTTCTACCCGATAATTTTTGTCAATAACTTCGCGGAGACGAGCCAATTCTGCGTCGGACAAGTCTTTCACCCGCATGTTGGGGTCTACGCCAGCTTCGTTGATGATTTCTTGGCTGGAATAACGCCCAATTCCATAAATATACGTCAAAGAGATGACAACTCTTTTGTTTGGTGGAATGTCAACACCAGCAATACGCGCCATATTACTATCTCCTTACCTCTTTAACCCTGCCGCTGTTTGTGGCGAGGATTTTCACAAATTACACGGACAACACCTCTCCGTTTTATAATTTTACATTTGTCGCAACGACGTTTTACAGACGGTTGTACTTTCATTTTTTCCTACCTCTTCAAAAACTCAACCCATCAATTATACACAAATTATAATTGTGTCAAAATCAGCGGGTCGCCATTTGTGATGGCTATTGTATGTTCAAAATGCGCCGAGAGCTTCCCGTCGTCCGTCACGACCGTCCAATGGTCGTCCAAAACCCGTGTCCGGGGGGTTCCGATATTCACCATCGGTTCCAACGCAATGGTCATCCCTTTTTTCAGGGGAATGCCCCGATGCTCTCGCCCATAATTGGGTACTTGCGGGTCTTCATGCATGCTTCGCCCCACACCGTGTCCGGTGTAATTGCGCACCACGCCGTACCCGTGCCGCTCAATATATTGTTGAATCGCCGCCGAAATATCTCCGGAGCGATTGCCCACCCGCGCCTGCTCAATACCGATGTACAGCGCGCGTTCGGTGACTTCCAACAATTTTTGCGCTTCCGGCGCAATCTCACCCACCGGAACCGTCAGCGCCGCATCTCCCACCCAGCCTTTATAGGTTGCCCCGCAATCAATGCTGATGATGTCACCTTCTCGCAACACCTTCTTCGGGCTGGGGATACCATGTACCAGCTCCTCATTCACAGAGGTGGTGATGGATGCCGGAAATCCATTGTATCCCTTGAAGGTCGGGATGGCATGATGCTTTTTGATGATTTTTTCTGCCCAGCGGTCAAGTTGGGCGGTGGTGACGCCGGGTGCGACTTTTTCCGCCAATTCGGCGAGTACCACAGCCACAATCCGTCCCGCTTCGCGCATCATGTTAATTTCATTATCCGACTTCAAAATAATCATGAATAACCGCGTTGCTATTTAATGAAGCCTTCGTAATTACGCATAAGCAACTGAGATTCCAGTTGTTTCATCGTATCAAGCGCCACCTGCACCACAATCAACAAGCCGGTACTAGTAATCAACAGCGTGCCGGTAGTGTTTGAACCGGCGCCCAGTCCGGGGAGCAACTGGGTAATCCACGGCAAAATGGCAATCACCCCGAGGAACACCGCGCCCACAAAGGTTATCCGACGCATCACATCGTTCAGATACGCTTCCGTGGCTTTACCGGGACGCAATCCGGGGACGAAGCCCCCTTGTTTTTGCAGGCTATCAGCCAGATGCTGCTGCTTAAAGATGATGTCGGTGTAGAAGAAGGTGAAGGCTGCCACCATCAAGAAGTAGGTTATCCAATAGGGCCACGCACCGGCACGCGGGCTGAACCATTCTACAATGAAGTTTGCCGCGGAGGCAAGCCCCGCCGTAGACGAGGTGGACAGGAAGCTGCCGATAGAGCTGGGGAAAATCAGGATGGACTGGGCGAAAATCAGCGGAATCACCCCCGCGCTGTTGATGCGCAACGGCACATGCGAGCTTTGTCCGCCATACACTTTATTCCCGCGCACACGCTTGCCATACTGCACTGGAATGCGCCGCTGCCCCTCGCTGATGATAACAATCCCCAAAATGGTAATCAGGGTGATGACAGAGAAGGCGATGAGCAGAAGATACTGCTGCAATTGCACCATCTGCCAAATTCTGCCGGGCATTTGCGCCACAATACCACCGAAGATGATGATGGAAACACCGTTACCGACGCCTTGCTCGGATATTAATTCACCCAGCCAGACAGCAAATAAGCTCCCCGCCGTCATAGAGATGATGATAGCGGTTGTTCCCAGCGGGTTGGCACGGAAACCAAAGTTGCTGATGATGCCGGGAATGCTTTGTTGGATAATGACTACTTGCCCATACGCCTGCAATGCCGCCAAAGGAACGGTTAACCAGTGCGTGTACTGGTTCATCTTCTTTTGTCCCTGTTCCCCTTCTTTTGAAAGTTCTTCCAAAGCGGGGATCATCGGGGTGAGTAGCTGCAAGATAATGGATGCTGTAATGTAGGGATAAACGCCCGTCGCAAGCACAGAAAACTGTCCAAGCACACCACCGGAAAGCAAATCCAGAAATTGCAGGATATCAGCGCCACTGGAACCGCCAGCCAAAAACTGGTTCAAGATTTCTTTATCGACACCCGGCACCGGAACTTGAGATGCCGCCCGGTATATGACAAGAATTAGCAGTGTAAAAACAATTTTACGACGCAAATCCGGTAATAAAAATGCGTTCTTTACGGCTTGAAGCATGGGTATCCTCTAACGTTAGAATTAAGCGCTATCGCAATTTCGGACGCGCTGGTTTGGGCAAAAGCTCAAAAGTGCCACCGGCGGCTTCGATTTTTGCGCGAGCCGCTTTGGAAATACGATGGGCTTTGATGGTCAACGGTTTTTCCAACTCACCGTCTGCCAAAATAGCCAATGCTTTTGCCGATTTTTTCACTATACCGGCATTGACCAGTGTTTCCAGCGAAACTTCATCATTTGCCTCAAAATATTGATTCAAACGACTCAGATTCACCGGCGCAAATTCAATGCGCCAAATATAGGTGAAGCCAACACCACGGGCGAAGGGTAAACGGCGCACTAAGGGCAACTGACCCCCTTCAAAGTACGGTCCTTTGCCGCCACCGGAGCGAGCGCCCTGCCCTTTTGTGCCACGACCGGCGGTTTTTCCTTTACCGGAACCGTGTCCGCGTCCCACACGTTTGCGAGATTTGGTACTACCGGGAGCCGGTTGCAAATCATTCAATTTCATTACCAATACCTCCGTAAAGCCGATTATGCCTCGACTTCATCAACCTTTAACAAGTGAGATACTTTATTGATCATCCCGCGAATAACGGGGGTATCACTTCGTACCACAGTTTGCCCCATTCTTTTCAGTCCAAGCGATTGTACGACTGCTTTTTGCCGCTTAGTGTAACCGATGGGACTTTTGACCAGTGTCACACTCAGTTTTTTCTCAGTCATGCTTTTTACTCCAGAAGGGTTGCACTTTGCTGACGGGAACACCTCGGCGTTGCGCCACGGCGGCGGGGTCTTGCATTTCAGTCAACCCTTTCATCGTCGCTTTTACAACATTCAAGATGTTTGCGCTGCCCTGGCTTTTGGTCAAGATGTCGCGGATACCGGCGACTTCCACCACGGCGCGCACGCCACCACCGGCAATAACCCCCGTACCGGGAGATGCCGGTTTCATGAACACTCTTGCCCCGGATTGCCGTGCCGTAATTTCATGCGGGACGGTTGTGCCAATCATGGGGATTTTGCGCATCGTGCGCCGCGCCCGTTCGGAGGCTTTGCGAATTGCTTCGGGGACTTCACGGGCTTTACCAACGCCAATGCCGACACTCCCTTTGTTATCGCCAACCACCACCAATGCCCGGAAGCTGAAACGCCGTCCGCCTTTGACCACTTTGGCGGTACGCGCAATATGCACGACACGTTCATCAAGTTCTTCTATTGCATCTTCAAATTCACGTTTTGCCATTATACCTCCGCAGAGACAACTCTGTTAATTGAGCTGTCTTTTGGGTTCAAAATCACACTTAAAAATCCAGCCCTGCTTCTCGAGAAGCATCTGCCAGCGCTTGCACGCGCCCCTGGTATTTGAAGCCGCCGCGGTCGAACACCACTTTGGAAATACCGGCTTTTTTCGCGCGTTCCGCCACTAATTTGCCCACAACTTTTGCCTGAGCGGTTTTATCCTGTCCTTCAACCAATGCGCGGGCTTCGCTGTCTACCGTAGATGCGGAAACCAGCGTAACCCCGCGAGTATCATCAATAACCTGGGCGTAGATGTGGTTCAGGCTCCGATAAACATTCAAACGCGGACGTTCCGGTGTGCCAAACACGTGTTTCCGCACACGGGCATGGCGTTTCTGTCGAGCAAGACTTTTTTTCGATTGCTTAGCCATTTTCGTATTCTCCAACCATGATTCCTAGACTTTACCAGCCTTGCCTGCTTTGCGCCGTACAGTTTCGCCTTTATAGCGAATACCTTTCCCTTTGTACGGCTCAGGGGGACGCACTCGACGAATGCGCGCGGCGATTTCACCAACCACGGCTTTGTCAATACCTTTCACAGCAAGGCTGCGCCCGCCTTTTTCCACTTCAAACGATATGTTTTCTGCCGGTTCAAAGACTACCGGGTGAGAGTAGCCAACATTCAAAACCAGATTTTTCCCTTCCATTGTGGCACGATACCCGACCCCTTGAATTTCCAATTCGCGGGAGAAGCCATTGCTCACCCCAACAACCATGTTGTTCAGCAACGCGCGCACCAAACCATGCATGGCACGGTGATGACGCTGGTCTGTCGGTCGGGTAACGGTGATTTTTTCAGCCGTCACATCAATAGTGATTTCCGGTGAGAAAGAGTCGGTTAACTGTCCTTTGGGACCTTTCACAGTGACTTCATTATTATCAATGGTAACAGTCACACCTTTAGGAAGGGGAATTGGGATTTTTCCGATTCTAGCCATTTTTCATTGCCCCCTTACCATATGTAGCACAGAATTTCGCCACCTACTCCGAGCTGGCGTGCTTTTCTGCCGGTCATAACACCCTGCGGCGTGGTGAGGATGGCAATTCCCAGCCCACTGCGCACCCAGGGGATATCTTCTTTTTTGGTGTACACCCGCCGTCCGGGCTTGCTGATTCGCCGCAACCCCTGAATTACCAGTTGCGGATGACGTTCTTTGGTGTATTTCAAATCAATCTGCAATGTTTTTTGCGGGGTGGTGGGCAATACATTATATGATTTAATGTACCCTTCATCCTGCAAAATCTGCGCGATGGCGACCAGTATTTTTGAACTGGGCATCGTCAATCGCTGTTTTTTTGCCATACCGGCGTTGCGGATGCGTGCCAGCATATCGGCAATAGTATCTGTTACGGGCATTCTTTTGGTTCTCCTTTAACAAGTAAGCAGTATCAGTTCAAGCTGACTTACCAACTCGACTTCACAACCCCGGGAATCTGACCATCATTTGCCAGTTCGCGGAAACAAATACGGCAGAGGTCGAAACGGCGCATATATGCGCGGGGGCGACCACAGCGGCTGCAACGATTGCGTACCCGAGTGGGGTATTTGCGATTTAATTCGCGGTTAATCATAGATTTTTTCGCCATAAAACTAACTCCTTTTTACAAAGGGCATACCGAGTAAGTCTAACAACCGGCGTCCTTCTTCATCTGAATCGGCGGTGGTAACGATGGTTACTTCCATCCCGCGGATTTTGTCTACTTTGTCGTAATCAATTTCGGGCCACACAAGCTGTTCTTTGAAGCCCAACGTATAATTTCCGCGACCATCAAAGCTGTTTGGCGAAATTCCCCGAAAGTCCCGTTTACGCGGCAGTGCAATACTCACCAGCCGGTCGAAGAAATCCCACATACGTTTGCCGCGCAGGGTCACTTTTACCCCGATGGGGTTGCCCGCGCGCAAATGGAAGGTTGCGATGGATTTCTTGGCACGGGTGACCACCGGACGCTGCCCGGTAATTTGAGTGATGTCACCCAATGCGTTTTCCAAAGATTTACTGTTTTGAAGCGCTTCACCAAGCCCCACGTTGACCACAATCTTGTCCAGTTTTGGGACTTGCATCACGTTTTTGTAGTCAAAATCTTCCATCAGGGCTGGTACTACTTCGGTTTTGTATTTATCAAGCATTCTAGGCATTCCACACCTCAGTCAGTACCATTATTTATCGATGGTTTCACCGCAGCGTTTGCACAAGCGGTATTTTTTGCCATCTACGATTTCAAAACCAACACGGGTTGGTTCACCGCAAGCCGGACAAACCAACATAACATTCGAAATGTGAATGGGAGCTTCAAACTCGATGATGCCGGTTTGGGTTTGGGTCTGGCTCACCGGGCGTTGATGTTTTTTCACCATCCGCACCCCGGAAACCACCACTCGGTCTTTGTTAACGTTACGACGCGCCGGTTGACCGCGCCGGGAGGCATCCCAACCCTTCTTGACCTCCATCACTTCACCTTGAAGACCCAAATCGTTACCGGCGATAACCTGTACGGTGTCTCCCTTTTTAATTTTCTGCATTCTTTCTACTCCTCGCTCGTTAGATTTCTATACACCGGGTTATAGCACTTCTGGTGCTAACGAGACGATTCTCATAAACCCTTTTTCTCTGAGTTCGCGGGCAACCGGTCCAAAAATGCGTGTCCCTTTGGGTGATTGTCCATCACTGTCCAAAATTACGGCGGCGTTTTCATCAAAGCGGATGTAGGAACCGTCGCGCCGCCCAATTTCTTTTTTGGTGCGCACAATCACGGCTTTCACAATATCGCCTTTTTTCACGCCACTGTGAGGCGCGGCATGTTTCACGGTAGCGGTGATGACATCTCCCAAACTACCGTATCTTCGTCTCGAACCGCCCATCACCTGGATACACAAAACCTCTTTGGCGCCCGTGTTATCTGCAATTTTTAAACGACTTTCTTTTTGAATCATTGTGCTCTCCCAAGTTATCCATTACCGAGCCGGCACTAACCCTGAGCGCGCTCTAAAATTTCGGTCATCACCCAGCGTTTTTCTTTGCTAATTGGGCGAGATTCGACGATTTTCACGGTATCGCCAACTGTGGCGGCGTTTTGCTCATCGTGGGCTTTGAATTTTGTACTGCGCCGAATGACTTTGCCATACAACCGGTGTCGTTTGGTGCGGGTGACGCTCACCACCACGGTTTTATCCATTTTGTCACTTATCACGCGACCAACCAGTGTTTTTCGATTCTCTCGTGCCATATTTTTACCTCTTATCCCTGAGCCTTTTGACGTGCCACTGTTTTCAACCGGGCAATCTCGCGTTTTACGGCTTTCACGCTGTTATAATCTTTGAGTTGTTTGGTTGAAAGCTGAAAACGCAGGTTAAACAGTTCCTGATATGCTTCTTCCAACTTCAGCTCAATTTCTTCCAATGATAATTCTCTGATTTCATTTGCAAACATTACTGCACCCCCTGCCGCGTGATGAATTGGGTCTTGATGGGGAGTTTATGGCTGGCGAGGCGCATTGCTTCTTTGGCAACATCTTCCGGCACACCGGAAAGTTCAAACAAGATGCGTCCGGGTTTGACAACGGCGGCGTAATATTCCACATTCCCTTTACCGCTCCCCATACGGGTCTCGGCAGCTTTCTGGGTGATGGGTTTGCCGGGGAAAATTCTAATCCAGAATTTACCACCGCGTCGAATGTACCGTACAACTGCCCGCCGCGCCGCTTCAATTTGTCGGCTGTTAATCCAGGCAGGTTCCAGGGCTTGCAGCGCGTAGTCGCCAAACGCAATGTGCGTGCCGCGCCCGGCTTTCCCTTTCATACGACCGCGCATTTGCTTTCGATATTTGAATCTCTTTGGCATTAACATGGTTTTTCTCTCCTACAAGGGGCTACGATGCGCTATATGCCCCGCTGATTTCTTCTTTCGCTTCGGGCAAAATATCGCCTTTGTAAACCCACACTTTGATGCCGATTTTGCTGAAGGTGGTCAGTGCTTCCACGTTAGCGTAATCAATATCGGCGCGCAGGGTGTGGCGCGGAATACGTCCTTCACGAACGGTCTCGCGGCGAGCCATATCGGAACCGCCCAGCCGACCGCCACAGGTGATCATGATGCCTTTGGCGCCGGCGCGCATGGCGCGGCGAACCGCTTGCTTCATGGCGCGTTTGTGGGAAATACGGCGCTCCAGTTGCTGCGCGATGCTCTGACCAATCAGGTATGCGTCGGTATCAATGTTGTCCACCTCCAGAATATCCAAGTGGATTTTTTTGCTGGTCAGTTCTTCCAATTTTTTGCGCAGGATGTTAACGTTTTGTCCTTTGCGCCCAATCAGAATACCGGGTTTAGCGGTATGAATCTTCACAGACACTTGACGAGCAACCGGGAGCCGTTCAATGTCAATTCTTGAAATCCCGGCATGGTCATTTTCTTTGCGAATGAGCGCGCGAATGGCGCGGTCTTCCCGCAAAAGCGCGGCATACTCTTTCCCTTCGGCATACCACTGCGCTTTATGCTGTTTTACAATTCCCAGACGAAATCCTACCGGATGTACTTTACGTCCCAAAATGACCTCCCTATGCTCTTTCTTCCAACACAACTGTGATGTGTGATGTTCGCTTGATGATTGGTTTCACCCGACCACGCGCGCCAAACCGCATTCGTTTCAGACGGGGACCTTCGTTTGCCCAAATACTGGCAATCACCAAATCCTCACCATTCAAACCGTAATTTTCTTCTGCGTTGGAAATAGCACTCTTTACGGTTTTGGCAACGGTTGTTGCGGCGGCATGCGGCATCAGGCTCAACATTTCCAATGCTTTCATTGCAGGCATCCCACGCACCGCGTTCACAACTCGCCGTGCCTTCAATGGCGATCCCATCAAGTATTTAGACACTGCTTGAATTTGAATATCTGCCATAATTCTTTACCTTTTCGTTTAAACTACCGTCGAGACCCTTTTTCTTTGGCAACGTGACCGCGGAACAACCGTGTGGGCGCGAATTCTCCCAGCTTGTGCCCGACCATGTTTTCGCTGATGTAAATGGGAACATGACGGCGACCATCGTGCACCGCGATTGTGTGCCCCACCATTTGCGGATAAACAGTGCTGGCACGCGACCAAGTTTTGATGACGCGCTTTTCGCCAGAGTCGTTCATTGCTTCGATTTTTTTCAGCAATTTGGGTTCTACAAACGGACCTTTTTTAAGTGAACGAGACATTCTTCACACCTACCTTTTTTCTACCGGCGTTTTCCGCGTCGGCGGACGATGTATTTATCAGTTGCTTTATTCCGGCGAGTTTTTGCACCCAGTGCGGGTTTTCCCCACGGGGTTTTGGGTCCGGGCATCCCCACGGATGAGCGCCCTTCACCCCCACCGTGCGGGTGGCTGTTGGGATCCATAGCTGTACCGCGCACCGACGGGCGAACGCCCATCCAGCGTTTTCTACCGGCTTTACCCAGTTTGACGATGTTGTGTTCAACATTACCCACCACACCGATTGTCGCCATACACTGCTGGCTGACGTAGCGAACTTCGCCGCTGGGCAAACGGAGTTGGGCATAGGGACCTTCTTTCGCCAAAACTTGCGCGGAAGTTCCCGCCGAGCGAACAAGCTGCCCGCCTTTGCCGGGGTAAAGCTCTACATTATGTACTTGTGTACCGAGTGGAATGCGGCTAATTGGCAATGCGTGCCCCACTTTGATTTCCGCGTTTGCGCCGGACATAATCTTGTCGCCAACACGTAAACCCTGCGGAGCGATGATGTATCGCTTTTCGCCGTCTACGTAGGTTAATAAAGCAATGCGTGCCGACCGATTCGGGTCGTACTCAATGCTTGATACAGTAGCGGGAATACCGTGTTTATCGCGTTTGAAGTCGATTAATCGGTATTTTCGCTTGTGCCCGCCGCCTCGATGCCGCACGGTGATGACACCACGGGCATTGCGACCGGCTTTTTTATTGAGAGGACGTGTTAAACTTTTTTCCGGTTTGCTTCGGGTGATACGCTCAAATGTAGAGGCGGTCATCCCTCTGCGACCGGGAGAGGTTGGTTTATAACTCTTGATAGGCATACATGCACTCCGCTTTTCGCCTATAAAAATTTATGAAGGCTAGTGGTTGATGTGTGAACGGTGAAGGTTCACTAACCTTGTTTTTTTTATAAGCGGTTTCGTAAACTAAGCTCCAAAGGCATCAATCCGCTGACCGGCTGCCAGCGTGACGATTGCTTTCTTGGTTGCAGGTTTTCGTTTGACAATTTTGCGCCCCCATCGCCCGAATTTGGGGATGGTACGGATAACATTCACTCGAATCACGTCAACATCAAAAACGAGCGACACAGCTTCGGCTATTTGGACTTTATTTGCCCGAATGTCCACTTCAAAAGTGTATTTATCTTCCGCGGTTGCGGCAACACTTTTTTCAGTGATGATAGGGCGTTTGATTACTTGATATTCGTTCAGTTGTGCCATAATTTCACCTTACCCCAATATTCCTTCAATCACATCAAGGGATGCTTTTGGCATTACCACGTAGTCATGCCCCAGCAAGTCGCGCACATTGAGGTAGTTTGCCCGCAGACAAGTTACATCTGCCAGATTGTGAATGCTTTTTTCAACATTGGCGTTGCGTTCAGGCATCAACACCACCACGCTACCTTCGAGATTCAAGTTCGCCAGCACTTCAACCATATTTTTGGTTTTCGGCTCATCAAAGTTCAATTCATCCAGCACCACAATTTGTTCTGCCGCCGCTTTGACCGACAACGCGGAACGCAGTGCCAGCCGTCGCATTTTCTTCGGCATTCTCTTGGTGTATTTGCGCGGTTTAGGTCCAAACACGATGCCACCCCCCACAAAAATCGGGGCTTTGCGGCTTCCGTGCCGGGCGCGTCCGGTGCCTTTTTGGCGATACCATTTTGCGGTTGTGCCGCGAATTTCACCGCGAGTTTTGGTGCTGTGCGTCCCTTGTCGGGCATTTGCCAGTTGGCGCACCAATGCCTGATGCATCACAGGTTTGCTGGGTTCCACGGCGAAAATATCGTCACGCAATTCAATGTCTTCTACTTTTTTTCCGGTTACGTTCTTAACAGCTACTTGCATTTCTCACACCCCTAACTCGCGCGCTTCTTGGTTTTGCGTGCTTCTTTTACTTCCACCAAACCGTTTTTCGCGCCGGGAATTGCACCTTTGACCGCGATGAGGTTACGGTCTTTATCAACGATGACCACTTCCAAATTGGAAACTGTCACGCGCTGACCGCCCATACGACCAGCCATGCGCATCCCCTTGAAAACACGACCCGGGGTTGTGCCCGCACCAATTGAACCCGGCGCGCGATGGCGGTCAGATTGTCCGTGCGTTTTGGGACCACCGGCAAAATGGTGACGTTTCACCACGCCGGCGAAACCTTTCCCTTTGCTGGTGCCAACCACATCCACCAAGTCGCCCACTTCAAAAACATCGGCTGAAATAACTTGCCCGAGTTCAAGGTCAGAGTGGTCTTTCACCCGAAATTCTCGCAGGTGTTTGAGCATGGGCACGCCCGCTTTTTTCAAATGTCCTGCCAGCGGTTTATTCAGTCGCTTGTCAGGAATTTCCTCAAAGCCGAGTTGCACCGCCATATACCCGTCAGTCTCTTTTTCTTTCTTCTGGGTAACGTAGCAGGGACCCGCTTCGATGAGCGTCACAGGAACAACCCGCTCGTTCTCATCAAAGATCTGGGTCATACCAATTTTTCTTCCTAAAATTCCCTTCATTGTTCAACAGGGGAGAGAACTGTCTGAAAAAGACATCATTCTCTTTCCCCCTACCCCTTTCTTCATTATCTAAATGGTTTACAGATAACGAACTATTTTTACTTGATTTCAACATCAACGCCGGCGGGCAGATTCAAGCGCACCAAGGCGTCGATGGTTTTTGAACTAGGCTCTACGACGTCAATAAGGCGTTTGTGGGTGCGAATTTCAAACTGTTCGCGGGAGTCCTTGTCAATGAACGGCGAGCGAATGACCGTAAATTTTTCAATTCTGGTGGGTAATGGGACGGGACCCACTACTATCGCGCCGGTTCGTTCTGCTGTGTCCACAATCTGCCGTACTGATTGGTCCAGCACACGGTGGTCGTATGCTTTCAACCTAATTCTAATCTTTTGTTTAGCCATACTAAACCCCAGTTCCTATTATTTACTCAATAATTTTGGTGATGACACCGGCGCCGACGGTGCGTCCGCCTTCGCGG
>CAZMXX010000020.1:0-19503 GCA_964570315.1 uncultured Anaerolineaceae bacterium
GGCCGCCGCCGTCCGCGGCCTCGTGCCACGGGGCACCGGCCCGGGGGGCGGCGCCATCATCGCTGACCCTGCCGCCGATTCGTACACCGATGGGCAGACGGTCACGCTGACCGCCACCGCCGACCTCGGGTTCACCTTTATCCGTTGGGAGGGGGACGCGAGCGGCACGGACAATCCCACCACGGTGACCATGACCGCCGATAAAACCGCCCGTGCGGTCTTCGGCGCGCTGATTTCATACACGCTCACTTCCGGCGCGACCGCAGGGGGGGCGGTGATTGTTTCGCCTGAACAGACGGACTATCTTTCGGGGACGGCGGTCACGCTCACCGGCGCGGCGGATGTGGGATGGTACTTTTCGGGTTGGAGCGGGGATGTCACGGGCACGACCAATCCCCTCATCCTGACGATGAATGCGGACAAAGCTGTGCAGGGAAACTTCACGGCACTGCCCGCCGGGGTCTTCGCTTCGGATGATTTTGATGCCTGCGTTCTCAATTCGGCGTGGACGTTTTATGAAGGATTGCCGGGCGACCCCGCGCCGGGTGTTTCGGGCGGGCTGGCGGGCTGGACAGTTCCCGCCGGGACCGACCACGATATTTGGTCGAATGGGGTGAACGTCCCGCGCATCGTTCAATCGGTTTCCGACACCGATTTTGAACTGGTGGTCAGATTTGTCAGCACCTTCACCCAACGCTATCAAACGCATGGATTTGTGGTTGAAGCCGCGAATGGCGACGCGCTCCGCTTTGAATTTTTCTACGATGGCAGTGCGGTGACGCTTTTCGGCGCAACGGTCATCAGTAGCACACCGACATCGCAATATTTGGTCAACTTGGGGGCGGCACTCCCCCCCTATATGCGCTTGAAACGGGTGGGGGACATTTGGACGCACGGCTATTCTTTCGACGGGCAAACTTGGACGGAGCGAACCTTCACCCAGTCGTTCACGATGGCGCGGGTGGGGATTTATGGCGGCAATTCGTCGGACAGTGGTTCTGATGCCCCCGCCTACACGGTGGGGATAGATTATGTGTACAATACGGCGTACCCCGGCGTGGGCGATATTCGCCCGCAAATCCCGCATCAACTCGCCATCACCACGGTGGGAAATGGCTCCGTGGCGAAAACCCCCGACCTGTCCGGATATACCTGCGGCACAGTGGTGACCCTGACGGCGACGGCGGACACGGGCGCGACTTTCGGCGGTTGGAGCGGCGCGGTGAGCGGAACGAGCAACCCCATCACGGTGACAGTGACCGCCGACAGTGCCATCACCGCGACGTTCGGGCTGGCGCAGCACGCCCTTTCGATTGCCACCACCGGTACGGGCAACGGGCTGGTGACGCTCGACCCGCCGGGCGGGGTGTACGATTACGGCACAGTGGTGACGGTGACGGCGACGGCGGACACGGGCGCGACTTTCAGCGGTTGGAGCGGCGTGGTGAGCGGGACGAGCAACCCCATCACGGTGACTGTGACCGCCGACAGCGCCATCACCGCGACGTTCAATACAAAATATTTCGTGTTTCTGCCGTTGGTGCTGAAATAGTTCGGAAAATAAAACAGAGAGACCCAAAAACCGACATCTGATGTCGGTTTTTGTTTTCAGTCGGAAATTTATTTTGGGATGAGGCAGGATTCTACCATCGAAGCGAATTTTGCGGTATAATCATTTTCATGAAACATGAAACACGAAACTTGGAACTTGGAACCTGAAACTTGAAACCACCAACCACCAACCACCAACTCCCACCAACCCCCGTCCCCACCGTATGCCCGCATGACTGCCCCGATGCCTGCGGCATGCTCACCGAAGTGCGCGATGGGCGCGCGGTGCGCATCAGCGGCGACCCCGACCACCCCATCACCCGCGGCTGGCTGTGCGCCAAAGTGCGCCCGTACCTGAACCACGTTTATCACCCCGACCGCCTGTTGTTCCCCCTGCGCCGCGTCGGCGAGAAAGGCGCGGGTGAATGGCGGCGCATCACCTGGGATGACGCCATCGCCGAAATTGCCGACCGCTGGCAGCGCATCATCGCCGAATATGGCGCGGCGGCGATTCTGCCGTACAGCTACAGCGGCACGCTGGGGCTGGTGCAGATGAGCGCCGTCAACGCCCGCTTGTGGAATCGCATGGGTGCGTCGCGGTTGGAACGCGCCATCTGCGGCGAGGCGGCGGAAGTGGCGGTCAAAGCCACCCTCGGCGCGCGATACAGCGTGCCATACCCCGCCGTGCGCCACAGCCGATTGGTCATTCTGTGGGGACACAATCCCGTTTCCACCGCGCCGCACTTCATGCCCTTCCTCACCGACGCCCGTCGCAATGGCACGCAGGTCATCGTCATTGACCCCCGCCGCACCCGCACCGCCCGTCTCGCCGATTGGCACATTGCGCCGAAACCGGGCACGGATGGCGCGTTGGCGCTGGCGATGGCGCACGTGCTGGTGGCGGAAGGGCTGCACGATGAAGCATGGCTGGCGGAAAACACCATCGGCTGGGCTGATTTGCCCGCGCGATTGGTGGCATTTTCGCCGCGCCGCGCCGCCGACATCACCGGCATTCCCGCCGCCGACATCGTGAAACTCGCCCGCCGCTACGCCGCCGAGCGTCCCGCGCTCATCAAAATTGCCGATGGGCTTCAGCGGCACAGCAACGGCGGGCAGACGGTGCGCGCCATTCTCACCCTCCCCGCACTGACCGGGCAGTACGGCGTGCGCGGCGGCGGATTGGCGTACAGCACCAGCGGCATCATCAAATGGGACAAAACCGCCCTCAACCATTGGGAGGATTGCCCGCCCCCCGCTCGTAAAATCAACATGAACCGGCTCGGCGCGGCATTGAACGGCGAAGCCGCCGACCCGCCCATTCAATCCCTCTTTGTGTATGGCGCAAACCCGGTCGCCTCCAGCCCGAACAGCGGCGAAATCATCCGCGGCTTGCGTCGCCCCGACCTGTTCACGGTGGTGCATGAACAATTTTTAACCGATACCGCCGACTTCGCGGACATCGTTTTGCCCGCCACCAACCAACTGGAACACACAGACCTGCACAAGGGATATGGACACACCTTCATCAGTTACAATCAGCGGGCAATTGCGCCGCCGGGCGAATGCCGGAGCAATTGGGAGGTGATGAGACTGCTGGCGCGGGCGATGGGCTATACCGAACCGTGGCTCTTTCAGTCGGCGGATGAGGTGATTGCGGAAATTTTGTCCGCCACCGCCGCCGAAAATCCCGCACTGGCGGGGGTCACGCCGGCGCGGCTCAAACGCGAGCGCACCATCGCCCCGGATGTGCCGGATGTCCCCTTTGCCGATTTGGACTTTCCCACCCCCAGCGGAAAGGTGGAAATCTTTTCTCAAACTTTGGCGGATGACGGTCTCGACCCATTACCGAACTTTGTTCCCCCCACCGACCCCGCCGCCGATTCATTTTCGGGGAGCGGAAAGTCGTTGGCGCTCATTTCGGGCGCGGCGCACCACTTCGTCAGCAGCACCTTCGCCAACCATACCGATTTTCTGGCGCGCGAGGGCGACCCCTTCGTGGAAATCCACCCCACCGACGCGGTGGCACGCGGCATCGCGGACGGGGATTTGGTGCGGCTGGAAAATGCGCGCGGCTGGGTCAAGCTGCGGGCGCGGGTGACGGATGACATTCGCCCCGGCGTGGTGGCGTCTCCCAAAGGACGCTGGGCGAAAAACGACCCCTTCAGCGCGGAGAAACACAACCTCAACCGGCTCACCAGCGACGCCCTCGGCGACTTTGGGGGACAGAGTACCTTCCACAGCACCCGCGTTTGGCTGCGGCGAGTGACGAGTGACGAGTGACGAGTGACGAATAATGCGCGGAAGCGAGATTTGTCATTCGCTGAATCGAGATTTTGCCTTTTACCTTTTGAATTTTACACTGTTGTGTTGCACCCAAAAAACAGGAGACCCGAAACGTGAAACCCGAAACCGTCTTCCCGACCGACTTTTCCGCCGCGGGCGTTGCCTGCGGGTTGAAGCAATCCGGCAAACCCGACATCGCCCTCATCCTTTCCGAGCGTCCGTGCGCCTTTGCCGCCACTTTCACCACCAACGTTTTTGCCGCCGCCCCCGTCATCTTCGACCGGGCATTGCTGGCGCGCACCGGCGGCGATGGGCTGCGGGCAGTGGTCATCAATGCCGGAAATGCCAACGCCGTCACGGGTGAGCAGGGTTTGCGCGACGCGGCGGTGATGGCGCACGCCACTGAATCCGCACTCAACCTGCCCGCCGATAGCGTTTTTGTGATGAGCACGGGCGTCATCGGACATCCTTTGCCGATGGACACCGTGCGTGCGGGCATTTCGGTGGCGGCGCGGACGGTTGCAGCGGACGGGTTTCCGACGGCGGCGGAAGCCATCATGACCACCGACACCGTGCCGAAAATGACGACCATCGCGCTGAAAATTGACGGGCGCACCATTCATATCGCCGGGATGGCAAAGGGGAGTGGGATGATTCATCCCGATATGGCAACTATGCTGGCGGTCATCATCACTGATGCGCCCATTGCGCCCGCCGATTTGAATGCGGCGCTTCACCGCGCGGTGGATGTCAGTTTCAACCGCATCAGTGTGGATGGCGATTCCAGCACCAACGACACGGTGGTGGCGCTGGCGAATGGCGCGGCGGGTGGCGGTATGCTCGACGGGGCGGGGTTGGCGCAATTCACGGATGCGCTGACTCACGTTTGTGTGCGGCTGGCAAAAAAAATCGCCCGCGATGGCGAAGGGGCGACGAAACTGGTCGAAATTCGAGTGACGGGAGCGGCTTCCGAGGCGGATGCGGCGCGCGCGGCGGCGACGATTGCCACGTCACCGCTGTCGAAGACCGCGCTTTTCGGCAACGACCCCAATTGGGGGCGATTTCTGGCGGCGGTCGGGCGGAGTGGGGCGCAGGTTGACCCGGCTCGCGCTTCGCTGTGGCTGGCGGCGGGCGACACTCGCATGCAATTGGTGGCGCAGGGGCAACCGTTGCCCTTCGACGCGGCGGCGATGAGCGCGGCGCTCGCTGATAATACCGAAGTGGTTATTGACGTTGATTTGGGTGTCGGTGCGGCGGACGCCGTCTATTGGACGTGCGATTTATCGTATAAATATGTGGAAATCAACGCGGAATATCACACCTGACGGGCGGGGGGTGCGGTTCCCCGTTGCGGGAGCCAAACCCCCACCACCATGCGAACTGCCTGCCACAGCAGCCATTGCGTCACTGCAATCAGCCACAGGTTGGGCACGAAGATGAATCCGGTCGCCGCGATGGCGCCCATCCCGAAACGCAGCGCGAGTTGCCGAGCTTCGGCGCGGGTCTGCCCGCCGATTCTGCTCGCCAAAACCCATTCCATCGCCACCACCACCATCCCGCCGATGGTTGCCAGATACAGATTGCCCACAATCAGCCACAAAATCGCGCGGTACAATCCCCAGTGAACCACATCGAAAATGATTTGCAGCCCCGAAATTTTATGCCAGCCATCGGGCGTTTCCGCGTTTTGCAGATAGATTATCAGCAAAAGCAACAAAAACCCGCCCAGAATGGTCGCCGTGGACACCGTACCCCCGATGTCCGGCAGCCAGCGATACACCACACTGCCCACCGTGGTCAGCAGGTGCGGCACAAATTCCGCCACCGGCAGGGGGATGGCGGCGCCGGCTAACGTGTCCCAGCCGCTCAACCCCCAAAATCTGGGGGGCAGCATCCCGGTGAGGAGCAGAAAGTAGGGCAATCCGAGGTAATAAATTGTTTGCAGGGTGGTTGATATTGCCGGCAGGGAAATCCACCGGCGGTAGTTTTCCGGCAAAAGGTGCGACCGCACCCACACGGCTTCAATGGCGACGATGACGGACATGCCACCGCTGACCAGCAGTAAAATGTTGGCAGACATCTCGGTTATGCGTCCAGCGGAACTTCGATGAGCACCGTCGTTCCCTGTCCTTTCACGGAATTAATTTGGCAGTGTCCGCCGACCATCTGCGCGCGCTCTTCCATGTTCAACAGCCCCAAACTGCCGCGTTGGTCGTAATTGGCTTTGACCGCCTCCACGTCGAACCCCTTGCCGTGGTCAATCACCGCCGCAATCACGCGGTCCTCTTCGCCCACCAGATGGATTTCGATTTTCCCTTCGTTGGCATATTTGCGGGCATTGCCCACCGCCTCTTCAATAATGGTGAAGACCACCCCTTCTTTTTCGGTGGAAAGTTGCCCGTTGTATTTTTTGATGTCCAACTCAATATCCAATTCATGCAAATCTGCCAGCCGGTCGGCGAATTGTTTCAGCGCGGCGGGCAGCCCCTGCGTTTCCAGAATGATGGGGCGCAGGGTGAACAGCATGGTGCGAATTTCTTTGGTGGCGTGCAACGCAATTTGTTCCATCTTGCCGAGTTCATCGAATGCGCGCTCGCTGAGTCCTTCCTTTTTCAACAGAAGTTGGATAAAATTGAGGCGCATCGCCAGCGCGGAGATGGCTTGCGTCGGTCCATCGTGCAGATTGCGCGCCAATTCCCGGCGAGCCTGCGCTTCTTTTTCCAGTAACTTGCGCTGTTCGCGTTCCAAATCGGCGTAAAGTTGGGCGTTTTGCAGGGGGATGATCGCCTGATTGCAGAAGGTGGTCAGCAGGTCGGCGTGCGCCCGGGTGAAAATATTTTTCTGGGGATGGGCGAACAGCACCACGCCGTACATGTCGAATCCCGCGCGTAACGGCGCTCCGACGACGGAATCGCAGTTTTGCAGGGCGATGAAATTTTTCAGCATGGGGTCGCGCTGCACGTTGCTGCCCACAATCGCCTCGGCTTTGAAGACAATTTGCGCCAGAATGCCCTCTTTCGCCGACACGCGCGTCTCCTGATCATGGCGCGGAATATTGCGCCCCGCCGCCAGCCGGAGTTTCCCCAGCACGTCATCTTCCTCAAAAAGGAGTACCATCCCCACCGCAGAGGATGCCCCTGGTTCGATGGCTTGGTCATCGGCTTCCGCCAGCGCGAGCTGCGCCAGCTCCACCATTGCGTGTAGAACGTTCTGATAGTTGAGGGTGGAACTGAGCGTGTTCGCCATTTCATAGATGGCTTTTGCGCGCTCGGCTTCCACGCGCAAGGTTTTTATCTCGGTGCGATTGGCTTCGGTTTGTGCCTGTACCTGTTTTTGCGCCGTGTATCCGATGAGGATGCCGCCGCCAAACAGGACGATGAGGTCGGTTCCGGCTTTGAGCAGACTGTCCGTGCCCAAATCGCTGTTCAGAATGATGGACAGGGCGTATGCCAGCGCGATGGGCACGGCGGTGACCAGCAATCCCGTTTCCGGCGCCAAATACAGTACCGAAGTGGCGACGGGGAAGAAAAGCACGGGCAGCACCGAGGCGCTGTGTCCGCCCATAATCCACATCACCGCCACTGCCAGCGCCATATCCAGAAAAGCTACCACCCCGGCGAACCACTGCGGAAACCAGCGCGCCGCCAGCATGCCCACCACCATCAGGTTGATGACCAACCCGAAAGCGGGGATGAACAACTGCCATGTGGGCGGGGGAGGACTGCCGGCGGTACTTTGGGGGATGGTCAGCGCTGCAAAGACGATGATGAGCCACACCCAACGAAAATGGCTCACCAGCCAATGGAGCGAAAAATCAGGTTTGGTTTTAGTTGCCATAGGCGGTTACCGTTTCTGAATAATTCAGGGTTTGCGCAGTTTAACAGTGTAAATGAAAATCAGCTACGAATTTTCACGAATTGCACGAATTATCATTTGAAAATCAGTGAAATTTGTGCTAATTCGTGGCTAAAAGTTGTCAATTGCGTCAGTCCTGTAATTTATGAGTGCCTCGCTGGGGTTATTATAGCATTGACCGGGTGGCGGGGCAATGGGCGGTTATGGTAATATCGCCGGCGAGCCGGTTTCCAGCAGGTCGATTTGCCGCTGTTGCGTCCACAATTGCTGGTAGATACCCCTGCGTGCCATCAATTCTGCGTGTGTGCCCCGTTCTGCGATTTTACCCGCGTCCAGCACCAGAATTTCGTCCATCGCCGCCATATCCACCAGCCGGTGGGTGATGGTGATGGTGGTGCGCCCGGCTGAAATTGCGCGGATGGTCGCCATGATGTCCCGTTCCACCAACGGGTCGAGATTGGCGGTCGCTTCATCCAAAATGAGGAGCGGCGCGTCCTTCAGCAGGGCACGGGCAATTGCCAGCCGTTGCCGCTCGCCGCCGCTGAGTTGCAGCCCCTGCTCGCCGATGACGGTGTCATATCTCTGCGGCAACGCTTGAATGAACGTGTGGATTTCCGCCTGCCGCGCCGCCGAAACCAATTCGTCGTCGGTGGCGGTGGGACGGCTCAGACGCAGATTTTCGGCGATGGTGGCGTTGAAAAGATGCGTTTGCTGGGAGACCACCGCCATGAATGCGCGCACATCATCCGCCCGATAGCGGCGCAGGTCGTGACCGCCCAGCAGAATTTCCCCGTGCCGGTAATCCCAAAAACACAACAGCAGATTCACCAGCGTCGATTTTCCCGCGCCGCTCGCGCCGACAATCGCCACCCGTGCCCCTTCCGCCACCGAAAACGAAATGCCGTCCAGCGCGGGCGGCTCGGTGGGGGTGTACGAAAAGCGCACATTGCGCACCTCCAGCCGCGCCGATTGTGGCGGCGGCAGCGGCTCGGCGGGGTCTTGGATTTGCGGGGCGACATCCACAATTTCAAACAGCCGCTCGGCGGCGGCGAGACTGCCCGCCAGATGCGCGGCGGCTTCCGGCAGCGGCAACACGGCTTCAAACGCGGCAATCGCCGCCAGCACCAGCACCGCCAAAAAAACGCCGTCCAATTCGCCCGCCGAAACCAATGGGATGGCGATGAGCAGAATCGCCAGCGTCGTCCAATTCGACAGCAGTCCGGTCAGCGCGGCATTCAGCCCATTGACCCACGCCAGCCGGTTTTGTTGCGCCGCCAACGTGCGGCTCAACTGCCGGATGCGCCCCTGCTGCGCCGTTTCCTGCCCGTGAATGAGGGTGTCCGCCACGCCCTGCACCGCGTCCACCAGCGATACATTCAGCGCGGCGCGAATTTCCACCGCCGCCCGCCCACTGCGCCGGCTCAATCGGCGGGTGAGCAACGGCATTCCAATCCCCGCCAGCGCCAGAAATCCCAGCGTGGTCGCCGCCAGGGGCAGGGTGAACGATGCCATCAGCACCCACATCAACCCGGCGACCAGCAGTGCTACCAATGGCGGCGCAACCCCGCGCACGAAAAAATCTTCCAATGCCGACACATCGGCGATGATGCGGCTGAGCAAATCGCCGCTGCGGAATTGCCGCAGGCGCGCCGGGGCGAGCGGTTCAATCGCCGCGAAAAAAAATACCCGAAACTGCGCCAACAGCCGAAAGGTGGTTTGGTGCGTGACCAACCGCTCTGCGTAACGGAACAATCCCCGCGCAATGCCGAAAAAACGCACCCCGACGATGGCAACCTGCAACACAGCGATGGACGGGTGCAGCGCGGCTTTGGAGATGATATATGCCGAGGTCGCCATCAGCCCGACACTGCTGCCGACGGTGGCGAATCCGAGCAGCGCCGCCAGCGCCACCCAGCCGCGCAACGGGGCGAGAAAAGTCAGCAATCGCCGCGCGGTGGTCATATTGCCCCCTGAAAGGCGCGAAACAGTTGATGATACAGCCCCGCTTGCGCCAAAAGTTCGGCGTGAGAGCCACTTTCCACCACCGTGCCGCCATCGAGCACCAGAATTTTGTCGGCGGCGGTGATGGTGTTCAGCCGGTGAGCAATCATCAACGCCGTGCGATTCGCCAGCAGTGCCGCCATCGCCGCGTGGATTTCCGCCTCGTGCCGGGGGTCGAGGTTGGCGGTCGCTTCGTCGAAAATGACGAAAGGCGCATCCTTCAAAAATGCCCGCGCCAGCGCAATCCGCTGCGCCTGCCCCCCGCTGAGCCGCGCCCCCCGCTCGCCGATGCGGGTATCATATCCGCGCGGCAGAGCTTCGATGAACGCCTCGGCGTGTGCCAATCGCGCCGCCCGCCGCACATCCGCGCGCGACGCAGCGGGATTCGCCAGCTTTATATTCTCGACGATGGTCGCATCGAACAGATACGGCATTTGGGGAACCCAACCAATCTTCGCCCGCCAAGCCGCCGTATCAAGCTGATGAAGGGGCACGCCGTCCACGGTGATGGTGCCCGATTGGGGCGCAATAAAGCGCAACAACAAGTGGGCGATAGTGGATTTGCCCGCGCCGCTGCGTCCCACCAGCGCCACCGTTTCGCCGTCGGCAATGGTGAACGAAACGCCGTTCAGGGCGGGGCGTGCGCCGTCGTCAAACGCCACCCGCACATTTTTTAGCGCGATGGTCATCCGGCGGGGCGCAGGTTTGGGCGCGATGGTCGGCGCTTTCGGCAGTGGGGTGTCGAGCACGGCGAAAATTCGTTTCGCCGCCGCCGTGCCCGCCATCCCCGCGTGAAATCGCGCTCCGAGCATGCGCAGCGGCTGGTAAAATTCCGGCGCGAGGATCAGCACAAACAACGCCTGCTGAAACGCGATTTTCGCATACAGCAACCGCACGCCGATTTCCACCGCCACCACCGCCGTGCTGAGGGTCGCCGCCAGTTCCAGCACCAGCGCCGAAAGAAACGCCACCCGCAGCACCGCCATCGTCGCGTCGCGGAAGCGGTCGCTGATTTTGGCAATCGTTTTCACCTGCTCCCGACTGCGCCCCAGCAACTTCAGGGTGGTCAAACCCTGCAACACATCCAGAAAATGGGCGCTCATCCGGCTCAGCGAGCGCCATTGTTTTTTGGTCATATCTTCGGCAATGCTACCGATGAGAATCATGAACACGGGGATGATGGGGGCGGTGAACAGCAGCACCAGCCCGGAAAGAACATCGTTGGGGAAAATAAAAATGGCGATGGTGAGCGGGACGAACGCCGCCGCCGCCACCTGCGGCATATATTGGCTGAAATATGCGTCCAACGCCTCGATGCCTTCCACGGCGGTGTTGATGAGTTCGCCGCTCCGTTCGGCGCGGGTGAATTGCGGACCGAGCGCCATCACGTGTGCCACCAGCTTGTCGCGCAGGGCAGTTTTCACCCGTCCGGCGGTGCGCTGGGCGAAAATCTGCCCGCTCCACACCGCCCCCGCGCGGGCAACGCTCAGCGCGGCGAGCCACAGCAGAAGCGGCATCACTTTCGGCAACGTTTGGTGCGCCAAAAACACGCCGGCGATGATGCGGCTCAGAAAATAGGCTTGCGCCACCGTCACCGCGCCCGTCAGAAAACTCGCGGCGATGGTGAGCGTCAGCGATACCGATGCCAGCCGTGTTTTGCGGATTAATCGTGGGTCGAGCATAGAATCTCTCGTGACAATGATGGGGACATTTTAAATGATGATGGTTTTTCGGCAAAAAACAGGGGCACGCCGCCGCGTGCCCCATGCGCAAAAATCGTCATCGACTGAAAAAGGATTAATATTCCAACTCGCTGTCTTTGGTCAACCGTTCGCGGAAAATGTAATATGTCCAGCCCTGATACAGCAACACCAGCGGCACAAAGAGCAGCGCCACCCAGCTCATCACTTTTAAAGTGTAGGGGGATGATGATGCGTTGTAGATGGTCAGATTCCACGCCGTGTTCAGGCTGGAAATCATCACATTCGGGTAGAGGGCAATGAAGAGCGAGAATGTCGCCAGGGCGATGGCAACCGCGCTCATGATGAATCCCCAGCCGAAGCGGTTTTGGTGGATGAGCCAGCCCACCGAAAGCAACGCCAGCACCGACGACACGGGAATCGTGCCGGGATTCACGCCCAGATGGGTGAAAAAGTCGGTGAACACATAGCCCAACGCCACAAAAAGCAGGGTCAGCACGGTGGCAACGGGTCCGATTTTCTTCACCGTGGCGATGGCGGTTTCGCGGATGTCGCCGCCTGTTTTCAGGGTGAGGAAAATTGCGCCGTGCATGGTGAAAACGCTCAGACTCGCCAGCCCGCCCGCCAGCGCAAACGGGTTCAGCAGGTTGAAAAAGCCGCCGACGTAGGTCATATTTTGGTCGATGGGCACGCCCTGAATGATATTCGCCCACGCCACGCCCCACAACAGCGCGGGGATGAAGCTGCCGGTGAAAATTGCCCAATCCCACATTTTGCGCCAGCCGGGGTCGTCCTTTTTACTGCGGAATTCAAATGCCACGGCGCGGATGATCAGCCCGAAAAGCATGATGAACAGCGCGAGATAAAATCCGCTGAACAGGGTGGCATACCAGTTGGGGAAAGCGGCGAACATCGCACCCCCGGCGGTCAGCATCCATACTTCATTGCCGTCCCAAAAAGGTCCAATGGTATTGATGACCAAACGGCGCTCGGCGTCATCTTTGGCAATGAAGGGCATCAAAATGCCCACACCGAAATCAAAACCTTCCAACACAAAATATCCGGTGAACAGCACCGCGATTAATATAAACCAGAGGGTGTTCAAATCAAGATTCATGGTTCATCTCCCTTCGATGGATTAATGCGCCGCAACGGCGTTTTCGGTGGGGGGTGTTTTGGCGTATTTGACCAGCAACTGAATATCGAAAATCATCAGCGCCGCATAAATGACGATGTACCCGATGAGCGAAATCCACAGCTCGGTGGTACTGACGGCGAGCGAAACGCCGTCCTCCACCCGCATCACGCCGAAAACAATCCACGGCTGACGTCCGATTTCGGTGAACATCCACCCCGTTGAATTTCCCAGATAGGGCAGGGCGATGGCGAAGGGGAGCAGGCGCAAAAACCACGTGGTGTTTTTCAGTTTGTCGCTGTTGAACAGGTACAGCCCCACGGCGGCGAGGAGAATCATCGTCAGTCCCGCACCGACCATCAGCCGGAAGAACCAATAATTCAGCGTGACCGGCGGGATGTAATTGCCGGGACCGTATATTTGCTCATACTCGGCTTGGATGTTGTTGATGCCCTGCACGGGTTCGGTGAAATTGTTGTGCGCCAGAAAACTCAATCCCCCCGGAATTTTGATGTCGAAAATGTTGCGCCGCTCTTTTTCGTTGGGGATGGCGAACAGCGATTCCCCGGCGGGGGCTTCGGTTTCCCACAGCGCTTCGGCGGCAGCCATCTTCATCGGTTGCGTTTCGACCACCCGTTGCGCTTGCGTGTGTCCCACCAGCGCCACCAAAACACTGCCCACCAGCGCGTAAATCAGCGCGAACCGGAACGATTCTTTGAAGACGCCGTCCACCCACCCGTGTTTCAGCAGGTGGTACGCGCTGATACCCAGCACGAAGAAACCTGCGGTGACGATGCCGCCCGCCATCACGTGCGGAAATTGTACCCAAACGTGCGGGTTGAACACAATGGCGGGGAAATCCACCAACTCCATCCGCCCGTTGTTCATGGTGTATCCAACCGGCGCTTGCATGAAAGCGTTGGCGATGAGAATCCACAGCGCGGAGAGACTCGAACCGAGTGCAACCAGCCAAAGCGTTGCCAGATGGAGTCCCTTCGGGAGTTTGTCCCACCCGAAGACCCAAATCCCTAGGAAAGTTGATTCCATGAAAAACGCCAGCAGTGCTTCGATTGCCAGCGGCGCGCCGAAAATATCGCCCACCATGCGCGAATATTCCGACCAGTTCATCCCGAATTGAAATTCCTGCACGATGCCGGTTGCCACCCCCATCGCAAAGTTGATGAGAAATAGCTTCCCCCAAAATTTGGTCATCGTTTTGTAGGTTTCATTGCCGGTGCGATAATAGGCGGTTTGCATAATTGCCAACAATATCGACAATCCCAGCGTCAGGGGAACAAAAAAGAAGTGATACACCGTTGTAGCCGCAAATTGCCAGCGAGCCAATGCGATTTCCATACAGCCTCCTGAATTTGCAAAGAGTATAAAATTAAAGTGTCACTGTTCCGTTGTTTGTTCAATATACCACACACGTTGAAGCTTTGCAAAGCTGTGTGATGTTTGTCACACGCCGACGTGCCGCGCCCCGTTTTGCCGGTACGTCCATCAGTGGGTACAATTTTTATCTATGGAAGAAAATACCACGCCCCACAAACCAAGTGTAAAAACCCGCGCGGCGGCTTTTTTTGCCGTGCTGATGCTGGTGTGCTGTGTCGCGTTGGCGGTGATGGTTGTCGCGGCGGTCGGATGGCTCTCATCCTTCCCCGACGCTACCGCCGCGATGTCACCCACTGCGACCGCGTCCCCGTTGCCCGCCTCCCTCACGCCGACGCACGTGCCGCCGCAGCATACCGCCACCCCCGCTGCCACGCTCGCGCCGACGGCGACATCTGCCTCAACCACGGTTGACCTTTTGCAGGCGGATGATATTCCCATTCGAGATTTGCGCGCCCTCGCCATCCGCCTGAAAAACGGCGGGGTGACACTGCCGGAAACGGTCGCCGAAGTTGCCCCCGTGCCGACAGTGGGCGATGTTCGCACTTTTTGGATTGCCGATGACAGCGGCGAGACGCCGCGCCAGTTCCAAAGCGATGCGGTGCTGCAATATGTCACGCCGCACGCTTATTGGTGGGTGGAAGAGGGGTACAGTGTTGATGCCGCCGCGCTGAAAGAATCGGCGGAACGGTTTGAAACGCAGACATACCCCACCAACCGCGCATTTTTCGGTAGCGAATGGTCGCCGGGGGTGGATGGCGACGAACATTTGCATGTGTTTTTGGGGAACGTGCCGGGCGTGGCGGGCTATTATGCCTCGCTGAATGAGTTTGTGCCGGCAGTGAATCCGTACAGCAACGCCGCCGAAATCTTTTTCATCAACTTGGCGGCGCTGCAGCCGGGCAACAGCCGTTTCGACGGGGTGCTGGCGCATGAATTTCAGCATATGATCCACTGGTGGCAGGATAGAAATGAAGAAACGTGGGTCAATGAAGGGTTGAGTGAGCTGGCGACATCGCTCAACGGGTTTGATGTGGGCAGAGCCACAAGCGCGTATCTGCGTGCGCCCGATGTGCAGTTGAACAGTTGGGGCGCAACGCCGTCGCAATCGCTGCCGAATTACGGCTACAGCTATCTTTTCATGCGCTACTTTTTGGACAGGTTCGGAGAAGATACGCTGAAAGCCGTCGTCGCCAATCCCCGCAACGGCATCCCCGGTTTTGACGACACCCTGCAAATGTTGAACACCGGCGTCTCTTTCGATGCGATTTTCGCCGATTTTCTCGTCGCCAATTTTGTGAACGCGCCGGAAGCGGCGGACGGGCGCTGGGGATACCACACTCTGACCTTTTCGCCCCCCGCCATTGACGCCACCGCACGCGATTTTCCGGTGGAACGGGAAAGCACGGTGCGGCAATACGCCGCCGATTACATCGAAATTGAAACAGACGTGCCGCTGACGCTGGACTTCACGGGGGATACCGAAGTGGCGGTGGTGGATAATGTTGCGTATAGCGGGGCGTTCCAGTGGTACAGCAATCGCGGGGATGACAGCGATATGACCCTCACCCGCGCGGTGGATTTGCGGGATGTGCCGTCCGCCACGTTGAAGTATCAGGTCTGGTTTGATATTGAGGAAAATTGGGATTACGCCTACGTGGAAATTTCCACCGATGGCGGCGCGAGCTGGGAAATTTTGCGCCCGCCGCTGGCAACCGCTGAAAATCCGAGCGGCAACGCCTACGGGGCGGGGTACACGGGAAAATCGCAGGGGTGGCAGGCGGAATCGGTGGATTTGACGCCCTTTGCGGGGCGGGAAATTCTGCTGCGCTTTGAATACATCACCGATGATGCCATCAATGGACCGGGTTTAACGCTGGACGACATCGCCATTCCTGAAATCGGGTTTTTCGACGACGTGGAAACGCCGGATGCGGGCTGGGAGGCGCGCGGATTTGTGCGCATGGACAATCGCGTGCCGCAGAAATTCACCGTGCAGGTCATCGACCCCACCGAGCCGCCGGTGATAAAAAATCTGCCCCTCGCAGAGGGACAATCCGGCGTTTGGGAATTGCCCGCCCCCGCGAGCGGCAGGTATGTGTTGGTCATCAGCGCACAGGCGGCGGTCACCACCGAACCGGCGCAGTATCGCTACCGGCTCACGCCATAACCGGCTCCGGCTCGATGTCCGTGTCTTCCGGCGTTTCCGGCTCCGATTCAAATGCGTCGGCATCGTCATCAACCGTTGTTTTGAACGATGCCACCGCGCCCATCAATTCATTCGCCAATTGATTCAAATCGTGCGCGGCGCGCATCGCTTGCTCAACCTGTGTCCGCATTTCTGCCGCGCCGGCGCTCACATCTTTCACGGCGGCGCTGGTCGCCTGACTGATTTCCGCAATATTGGCGATGGCATCCGTGACCTCCGCGATACCGGCAGCCATTTCCTGCGTTGAGGCGGTACTTTCTTCCACCACCGCCGACACGCTTTCCATTGATTGCACCAGCGCTTGGCTGGCGGCATTGGTCTGTTGGCTGGCGGCGGCGATGGTGGTCACCTGCTGTTCCACCTCGGTGATTGCCTGCAAAATGTGGTGCAACGCCTCCCCCGATTGTCCCGCCAATTGCACCCCGTTTTCCACCTCCGACGTGCTTTCCGTCATTGCCGTCACCGCTTCATTGATGGTTTGCTGAATATCCTTTATCAGCGAGCCGATTTCTCCCGTTGCCTGCGCCGATTTTTCCGCCAATTTGCGCACTTCATCGGCAACCACGGCGAACCCTTTGCCGTGTTCCCCGGCGCGGGCGGCTTCGATGGCGGCGTTCAGCGCCAGCAGGTTGGTTTGCGCCGCGATGCCGTCAATCGTTTCCACAATGGCTTCAATTTGCTGCGACCGTTCACCCATTTCCTCCACCCGCCGGGCAGACAGCCCCACTTTATCTTTGATGATGGTCATGCCGGCGATTGTTTTTTCCACCACTGCCACCCCTTCTTGGGCAATGGCGGCGGCTTGAGCGGCTTGAGTTGCGCCCATCTGCGCGCTCTCTGCCACCTGTTCCACCACCGAGGAAATCTGCGCGACCTGCGTCATCGAATGTCCGACCGCGCCCGCCTGCTCCTGCGCGCCCTGCGCCACGCCGGAGACCGCCTGCGAGACCTGCTGAACCGTTGCGTTTGCCTGCTCGATGTGTTCATTTTGCCGGGTAGTGCGTTTGGCGACTTGCGCCACCGTTTCCGCCACCTGTCCGGCGGCATTGCCCGCATCTTCCGAAACTTCGGTGAGCTGTTGGGCGGAATGGTTCACGGATGATGCGCTGTCGGTGACGTTTGCCACCAATTCGCGCAGGGTGTGGGTCATGTTGGCAAAAGCGTGCCCCAGCACATCTTCATCGGATAACGGGATGACGGTGGCGGTTAAATCGCCGCGCGCCAACTGCTCGGCGACGGTTGCCATCTCTTTGAAATACGCAATCATCCGCGCGAATGCCTGCGCCATCATCCCCAGTTCGTCGGTGCCGGTGGCGGTCACGTGCTGATTGAGGTTTCCGGCAGCCAGCCCGGTGGCGGCGCGGGAAACTGTTTCCACGGCGCGGGAGATGGTTTGGGATAAAAATAAACCCACCGTCGTGCCGATGATCACCACGGCGATGCTGAAAATCAGGATGATCATCTGCGCGGTGCGCGAGGCTTCGTTCACGGCGCGCACCGTTTTGGCTTGGTCAGCGAACACATTGGCGCGAATGCCCTCCAAAAGCGGGTCGAGTTTGCTCACGGCGGCTTGGTACTGCGCCCGCTTGGCGGCGACATCGGCGTCAATTTCAATCACCTGTGAGAACAAATCCTGATATTGCCCCACCAGCGTGGTCAGTCCCTTTTTGTCCGATTCGTACATATCCGTTTTGTTGACATCGGCGATGAATTTTTTGTTGGTGTTGTCAAGCGCGATGATATATTTTTCGTCCCGCATGTGCAGGTAATCTTTTTCATCCAACTGCATTTCCAAAACATCAATCAGCAGTTGGTCGTTCTGGAGCGATTTTATCACTCCCCGTACCTGCTGGATTTTGCGCGTGAACTCCCCTTCCAGCCCGGCGTTGGCATACCCTTGCAACTCCAGCCCGCTGACGGTTTCCAAAAAGGTGGTGTGATATTCGTCAATGGCGGCGTCAATTTGCCGGGTGGCGTCAATCAACTCGCTATCATCGGGGGTGAGGGTGCGCATAGCCTCCATATTTTTGTGGATGGCGTCCACTTGTTGCGCTACTTTGGTGAGGTATGTTTCTTTGGCTTTGGTGAAGCCCAATCTGCGATAATTTAACAGGTAATCTTGTTCCGCTTTCCGCGCCAGCAATATTTGATTCTGGGTTTGGTAACTTAACTCCACCAATTGAGAATTGACATTGATGAATTTATCAATGGCGGCTTTGGCTTTGGCTTGTCCAAGCCACGTAAAGATGCTCAAAATGATGGTCAGGGTGATGATGAACAGAAATGCGCCGATAAGTTTGTATCGGATTTTCAGGTTGTGGAACCATTGCAGCATGATGCAATCCTCTTATGGGTGGATTTGAAACACCAAACACCGGCGCTTGTGTCCGCCACCAAAGGGATCGAACCTTTGGCTTCCGGCAAAGTTGGTCTAACTTCCTTTTCCAGCCCGGCGGACAAAAACACCGGTATTTGCTACAATTATCGGCTGTTTGAGGGGCTTCTCCATAAATATTGCGTAAAGATTTCGCCGTCAATGGACATAAAAAAAGGACACCCGGCAAATGCCGGATGCCCTTTCGATGGGTGCAAAGGTGTTGGTTATTGCACGTCGCGGACGCAGCGGAAACCGAGGTCATCGTTGGCGGTGATTTCGGGGTCGGCGGCGTTGCGGTTGAAGGTCGTCACTTGCGGGGCTTCTTCAAACCAAGCGCCGCCACGGGTCACGCGGAATCGTTCGCCGAAGTAGGGGTTGTCGGTGGTGCTGTTGGGGTAGGCTTTGAACCATGTTGCCGTCCATTCCCACACGTTCCCGGCGATGTCTTCCACGCCATAGGGGCTTGCGCCGCCGGGGAAGCTCCCCACGGCGGTTGTGCCGCGCAGTCCGGTATCTTTCACGTTTGCCAGCGTGGCATCAAAATCGTTCCCCCACGGGTACGAGCGTCCATCGTCGCCCCGGGCGGCTTTTTCCCATTCCTGTTCGGTGGGGAGGCGTTTGCCCGCCCATTCACAGAAGGCAGCGGCATCGTTCCAAGTGACTTTCACCACCGGATGGTTGCCCTTCCCTTCGGCGTAATTGCGCCAATTTTGGGATGCGCCCTGCACTTCGGCGAAGGTTTGATAGCCGGTTGCTTCCACGAAGAGCGCGAAATCGTCGTTGGTCACTTCAAATTTATCGATTTCAAAAGCGGGCAGGTCGATGGTCTGCGCCGGAGCATCTTCCGGGTCGCTATCATCTGACCCCATTGTGAACGGTCCGGCGGGGACGAGCACCATTTCGCTGTCAACCATCGGAGCGGGTTCCGGGGTGTCGGTGGGGGTTTCGGCGGGCGTTTCTGCGCCGCTGCTCGCTGCTGAGGTGGCGGTCGGTTCTTCAG
>CAZMXX010000021.1:0-1183 GCA_964570315.1 uncultured Anaerolineaceae bacterium
GTGCTGGCATCCTTTGGGGCGTCCGGTAGTGCCGCTGGTGTACATCAGGAAGAGGGGGGCTTCGGCGGGCAGGGAAACGGGTTCCACCCGCGCGCCGCGATAGTTTTTCAGCACGTCGTTCACAAAAAAGTCGCGTTCTTCCACCATCGGGTTTTCGGAGTGGTATTTGCCGGGGTATCGCTGCCAGACCAGCACTTTTTCCACTTCCATCCCTTCGTTGGCGGCTACCTGCACCGCAACATCGGCTTTTTCGCGGTGGTCAAGCAGCTTTCCGTTGCGATAGTAGGAATCCATGGTGACGAGCACCTTGCTGCCGGAGTCGGCGATGCGTTCTCCGCAGGCTTTCCCGCTGAAGCCGCCGAACACCACCGAATGGATTAAGCCCAGTCGGGCGCACGCCAGCATGGTGATGGGCAGTTCGGGCGTCATCGGCATATGGATGGTCACCCGGTCGCCGGTTTGCAACCCGCAGAAATCCCGTAACAGCGCCGCCATTTCATTCACCCGCACATACAGTTCACGATAGGTGAGGACTTGTTGCGTTTCCTCTTCCGGTTCGGGGACGTAGATGATGGCGGCTTTATTCTGATATTTTTCCAGATGGCGGTCAATGCAATTGTAGCTCACATTCAAGCGCCCACCGACAAACCATTTCCAGCTCGGGGCATCACTGGTGTCGAGAGTGGTGTGCCAGTATTTATCCCATGTCAGCAAATCGGCATATTCTTTAAAACACTCGGGGAAATTGTCCAGACTGAAACGCTCGTGAATGCTCTCATCAGTCATGTTCGCTTGGGCAATGAATTCAATCGAAGGATAATAATACTCCTCCTCCTGCCAGTGAACGGCAATCTGAGCCTCAGTAACTTCCGTGATTTCTCTGGTTTGCATAAACTCTTCTCCTTTGCAGATACATTAAATTGTAGAACAATCGGTGATTTGCCAAGATAGATACACAACAAAAACATCCAACGTGCCGGAAAGAGCAGGGTTGTGATGAGCATGCAGGGAAACGCCGCGCCGCAATGCGACAGCGCATACAGAACGGTTCTCCCCAAGTGGGGGTAATAACGTTATGGTATTGCCATGTTCGGAATTGTTATCTTATTTTAACAGACCCGCCGGAAACCGTCATCACCTATGGGGGGATAGTTTTATCCCCCGCAGGGGGGATATTTCAAAC
>CAZMXX010000021.1:1283-9757 GCA_964570315.1 uncultured Anaerolineaceae bacterium
GCAAAATTTGTACCCAAAGGAAGGTCTGGGTTATATTACCTATGTTACACAAACGGATAAAAACCTATGGATACGGAACAAACTGCGCAACCGAAGCAATTTGGGGCGTTACTGCTGATATTTCGCTGGCTATCTCTTTCGCCGGTGTTGTGGCTTTTCTTTTCCCCGGCGCAACCCGCCGCCCCCGCCCGACAAACCCTGTGGATTGCCGGCATCGCCGGGGGAACAACCCTGCTGACCACCGTTTTTCAGCGGCAATTGTGGCAGCGAGTCTCACGCTATCCGTGGCTGCTGGTGCTGGATGTGCTTCAGGCAATCATTGTGCTGACCATCAGCGGCGCGGATGCGAGCCTGTTTGTGCTGTATGCCTTCAGCCCGCTGCTTGCCGGCGCGGTCTTTTTCCAAACGGCACAGCTCATCGCCTTTTCGGGATTGTTCACGGTGAGCTACATTTTAGCGGTGCTCATCGCCAATGCGTTCAACGGCATCACAGTCAGTTTGAGCCGGATGTATCTGCAAATCATCAGCGCGTGGATATTTCCGATGCTGCTCCACTTTCCGGCGCAAAAAATGTACCGCGCCGCCGCCGAAATCGAACAGGCACAACGGCGATTTGCGGAACTGCTGGACGACAACCGCACGCTGGCGGCGGAATATGCCCATCTGGAAATCATCCATGAGCTGACCTCATTTTTGCAGGGCGCATCAAACGCGCAGGAAGTGCAAAAACGATTGCTCACCACCGCCACGGATGAACTCGGTTTTTCCCGCGCGGTGATGGCGCTGGTGAACCGGGACATCGAACGGCTGGAAGAGTGGCGTTCCGCACCGGACACCCGGCAGAATACCTTTTTCGCCGAACCGCTCATCATCACCCCCGACAACGGGTTGCTGGCGCAAATCATTCTCGACGGGCAAGCCCAGTGGGTCGCGCCGCGCCATAAACTCACCAACAACCGCCATCTGAACGAATGGCTGGGCAACGAACATTGGCTGGTGCTGCCGATTCCCTATCAGGAACAACCGGCGGCGGTGCTGATGGTAACCGGCGAGGCAACCCGCACCTTCAATTTTTCCGATAGAATCTGGGCGACGCTGGCATCCATTGTGAGCCAGTCCGGGGTGGCGTTGGGCACGCTGGCGCACATCCAAAGTCTGGCGCGGGAAAAAGAACGCAACCGGATTGCGCGGGACATCCATGACTCGGTGGCGCAATCGCTTTTTGGGATGGTGTTCACGCTGGATGCCTGCGTCAAACTGTTGCCCGACCATGCGGAAGATGTGCGGGAAGAGTTGCGCAATCTGCGGATGGTGGCGGAGCAGGTGCGCCAAGCTGTGCGGGAATCCATCATTGAGCAGTGGTCAACCTCAATGACCAGCCGGAAATTCAAAGCCGGTTTGCGGAAACACGTGGTGAATTGTTCGCCCAACCACGTCTTCCATATTGATTTCAACATTGACGGCGATTTTGACGGGCTGCCGGTACACATTCAGCAAACATTGTACCGGGTGAGTCAGGAAGCGTTGGCGAACACCGCGCACCATTCGGGGGTGACCGCCGCCCGATTGTATTTGTATGTGGAATCGGATGAGGTTTTTTTGAGCATCCGCGACAAGGGGAAAGGATTTGTGCCGGGGCAGGTGATGGCGAATCTATCCCCCGCCGAACACTTCGGATTGCACGGCATTCAGGAACGGGTGCAAACCATCGGTGGGCTATGCGACATTTTGAGCCAGCCGGAGCAGGGTACGCAAATTTTGGTGCGCGTACCCTTACAGGGGGAAAAAACAGATGATGACAACCGCTAAAATTCGCATTTTGCTGGTGGATGATCACGCCATTGTCCGCAAAGGATTGGCGATGGTGCTGCGTCTTGAACCGGATATGGAAATTGTGGGGCAAGCCGCCGGTGGCGAAGCGGCAATTGAACTGACGCAATCGCTCCAGCCCGATTTGGTGCTGCTGGATTTTGTGATGGACGGAATGAACGGCGAAGAGACCGCCGCCGCCCTGCGGAAACTCTCACCCCGGACGCGCATTTTGATGCTCACCGGGGTTGATTTGGATGACCGCGTGCTGAAAATGCTGGCGACGGACGCCGACGGTTACGTCATCAAAAATATTGAGGCGGAACAATTGGCGGACGCCATCCGCACGGTGGTGCGCGGCGAGGCATACCTGCACCCCACGCTCGCCCGCCATTTGCTGCAATCGAACCGCCAGCCCGAACCCGCGCCGAAAATCAAGCTCACCCGCCGCGAGACGGAAGTTTTGCGGCTGATGGCGACCCCCGCCACCTACAAACAAATCGCCGTAAAACTGTACGTCAGCGAAGAGACCATCCGCACCCACGCCAAACACATTTTGAGCAAGCTGGAACAGCCCAACCGGGCGCAAGCCGTGCTCGCCGCCGTCCGCGCCGGGCTGATCGACCTGCCCGATTAATCGTTGAGCAATGCTCGCACCCACCGACACCGCCGCTCTTCTAACCGTCGGGATTGTATGCCCAACGGAGTTCGCCCCATATTTTTGAGCGAACTCCGTTTTCGGTAGTCTCTCTGTTGAGTGTTGCGAGTTGTCATTGTGCCGGAATGAACCGCAAAGGCGCAAAAAACGCCAAGTTTTTCTTTGCTTTCCGCTTTTCTTTGTAACCTTGGCGGCTTCGCGGTAAATTCAACGTCTGTTTTGCAACAACACCCAAGCGAGGGACTATCCCGTTTTCGCTTCTAACTTTTTTCATAGACAGTCCTAATCGCTTTCCGATACCGATATGGTATACTGTGGGGGAATATTTTATAACCTCGGAGGCATGTGTGCACCCCCTGAAAATCCTGTTCATCAGCCCTTATTTACCTTCACCCATCCACGTCCGCCCCTATAATTTCATCAAATTTTTGGCGAAACGCGGACATCACATCACCCTGCTGGCGTTGCTCCCCCCCGGAGAATCGACCGACAGTTTATCCGATTTGGAAGATTGGTGCACGGCAGTGCATACCGTGGCGCATCCGCGCTGGCGCACGCTGTGGAACGGCGTCACCGCCATCCCCAGCCGAACACCGTTTCAGGCGGCATATTCCCGCTCGCCGCAACTGGCGAAACTCATCCGGCAAACGGAAGCCACCGGCGATTTCGATGTGGTGCATGTGGAACATCTGCGCGGGGCAGAACCGAGCCGCGCCATCCAAAATACGCCCATCGTCTTTGACGCGGTGGATTCGATTTCCCTGCTGTTCGAGCGCGTTTTGAAATCCCCCCCCACCCGGCGCAGTCAACTGATGGCGCAGCTCGATATTGCCCGCACCCGCACCTATGAAGCGGAACTCCCGGCGCGATTCAACCGCGTGCTGGTCACTTCCGCCCGCGACCGGGATGCGCTGGCGAATCTATCCGCCGTGCCCGCTGAAACTCGCCGGTTGGTGGTCATCCCCAACGGCGTGGATTTGGAATATTTTTCGCCGCAGGCAACCCCGCGCGACCCCGCCACAATTATTTTCAGCGGGAAGATGAGCTACCATGCCAATATTGCCGCCGGGATTGATTTAGCCACCCAAATTATGCCGCTGGTCTGGCGAAAATTCCCCGATACCAAATTGACGATTGCCGGAAAAGACCCGTCGGCAGAATTGCTGGCGCTGGACACCGATGCCCGCATCGAAATTACGGGCACAGTTGCCGATTTGCGTCCGTATTTGGCGCGGGCAACCATTGCCGTGTCACCCATTCGGTATGGGGTGGGGATTCAAAATAAAGTGATGGAAGCGATGGCGATGCGCACGCCGGTGGTCAGTTCGCCGCAAGCCATCTCCGCGCTGGACGTGGCGGTAGGGAACGATTTGCTGGTCGGCAGCACGCCGCCCGAAATTGCCGCCGCCATCATCGCCCTGCTGGAACACCCGCGCTACCGGGAAGAAATCGGCGCGGCGGGACGGCGATTTGTGGAAACGCATCACAGTTGGGATTCCGCCGCCGAAATGCTGGAAAATGTATACCTCATGGTTATTGAGGAAAAAACCACTCAACCCATGTAAACTCACGGGTTGAGCAGCCGCCCCCGCATTTCCGTCGCCGCCTGCGACAAATCGGGGCGGTTTTGCGTGCCCCACCACCATTCATAATAGCCCAACTCATCCACCACACGGCTCCGAAAATCAACCTGCTCGAAGAGCGCGGCGGCTTCGGCGGGATACCCCGCCCACAAATACGCATAACCCAACGCCTTCAGCGTGGGCTGGTTGTGCGGCTCATAGCGATATGCCGTCTGCAAAAAGCTCGCCGCCGCCGCGAAATCGCCCTCATCCAGCGCCATCATCCCCAACCGTCGATTGGCGACCGGATTGTCCGGCTGCGCCGCCAGCACCGCCTCAAATGCCGATTGCGCCCGCATCCGCACCACCGCCCCCGGCAGCGCGCCGTCTTCGGGCGCGAGTTCCGCGCGCGTCTGATACAGCGCTCCGACATTCACTCGCCACAGGACGGCAATTTGGGGCGAAAGGACTATCAGCGCCAGCGCCACCGCGCCGACGATTGCCCATCGCCAACGTTGCGGCAGCGGTTGGGGGGGATGGGACGTCTGCCGGCGCAACGCTCGCCGCGCCAGCACAATCGTCAAGCCCCACAACAGGAAGAGCATGGGCATCGTCCAGCGGTCGGGCGAAAATTGCGCCGAATCCAGCAACCCGTGCAGCAGACTCGCCGTTGCGCCCAACCACGCCGCCCGAAACAACGGTTGGTGGTGGATCCGCGCGGGCAACCGTTCCACCAGCCACACCATCCGGTAAAATTGGATTAACAGCCAGCCCAGCCCCAGCACACCGAGCACGCCCTGCCCCAGCCATACCGCCAACGGCAGATTGTGGGCATAATACAGAAACGGCACATCAATGAGCAGTTGATAGCGGGAATAAACCAGCGCGAAGACATCGCCCAGCCCCACCCCGGTGAGGGGATAATCGCGCAGCAATTCGAGGCTGTTGCGGTACAGCTCGTATCGCCCGCCGATGCCGTTCACCAGCCGCGCCACCGACGGCGAGAGGCGCACACTCCGCGTCAGCAAACTCAACCCGATGACGCCGCCGACCACCCCCATGCCCATGCCCATCACCGCCACCACCGGTGGTTGCCATCGCTTCGGCAGCCGAAAAACCAGCCACATCGCCAGCGCCAGCGCAATTCCCAACCACGCCCCGCGCGAAAAAGTGATGAACAAACCATACCCCACCGGCACGAGCGCCATTCCCCAAAAGATGCGGCGGGAGCGGTCTGCGGTGAAGATTAATCCGAGTATCAGAAAAAACGCACCCTCTAAAAATGTGGCGGCAGCGTTGGGGTGCGGCACAAAAATTACCCATTGGGGAAAGAAATTCCCCACCCAGCGACCCACGCGCGGGGGAAATCCGTTTTCCAGCGGGTAATTGAAATGGGCATATTGGGTGACAAAATAGAGGGCGAAAAACACGCCAACCAGCGCGCCCGCTTCGGCGATGGTGCGGGAGGAAACGGTGGCGTTCGCCACCACAAAAAGGAGTGAGACACTGCCGAGGATGGTGAAAAAGAGGGGCAGACTCTCGACGGGGCTGTAACTGACCCCCACCCCAATCACTGCGCCCAGCACGAACAGCACCAATCCCCCGCCGACGAAAATGCGTCCCGGCGCGCGTCCGAGCGCGATTTTCGGCAGGACGAAGGGGAAAATTGCCAGCGCCAGCGATACCCCCACCGGCAACGGGTCGGTTGTGCCGAGCGCGCCGACCAGCAGCAACGGCACGGGGAAGAGCAATCGCAAAAATGCCACCATCGGTTACACCTGCATCAGCGCGGGCGACAGCCCCATTTGGGTGAGGGTGTCGGCGATTTCGGCGGTGTAGAGGGGGTTCATTACCAGCACCACATCGGGTTGATATGCGCGCAGAAAGTCGGGGGCAACATATTTTTGTCCCGTGCCGGGGATGAACTTTCCCGCTTTGCGGGGATTGATGTCCACCACAAATTCAATCGGACTGTCGGCGCGCAGGATGTTCAGAAAGGCGACCCCTTTTGAGCCGCCACCCCAAACCACCACCCGCTTTCCGGCGGCGGAAAATCCGCGCAGGGTTTCGCGCCAAAAAGCGACCTTTTCCGCGTACAATTGCCCGAAGCGCGTCGCCGATTCAATGAGCGCCGATTCCGGCACGGGGGCATCGGGTGTGGCGGCGGATGGCGCGGCTTCAATGGTCAAAAATTGCCCGCCGAAGACAGTCTTCTGCCCCAGCACCGAGAATTGGGCGCGGGAAAATGCGGTCGCCAGCGACGACGGGGTGAAATACGAACAATGCTCGTAAATGACATCCCAAATGCCCATATCGCGCAGGGTGTACAGCGCATTCGGCACTTCAAAGAAGAGTGTCACCGCCGATTGCCCGTTCACCGCGCGGCGCACGGTGCGCAGAAATATCACCGGCTGGGGAATGTGCTCCAGCATGTGGCGGGAACAGATGAAATCGGCGGGGGTGGCGGCATATTTTTCGGAATAGAAATCCTGCACAAACGAAACCCGCTCGTCGGCAGGCGCATCGGCGGGGTTGAAACTGGGGTCGAAGCCAATGCCGTGATTGTCCCCCAAACGACACAACGATACCAGAAAATCCCCCTGCCCCGCCCCGATTTCCACAATTGTTTTGTGTCGCAAATGATGGCGTTCCACCAAATCGCGCGCCAGCGCATCGGCATATTCCCGAAAACGGGGCGAAAAATGGAGCGAGTTTTCATATGATTGGGTGTACGCCATCAGCGCGGGGTCGAAAGCGCGGTTGAAAATATGTCCACACCGGCGGCAAAAGCGCAAATCAATCTCTCCGCGCGGGGCGTTCCGCGCCGACGATTCATCATCCCACTGGACATTGCAATGGGTGGGCACGCTGTCCACCGCCAGCAGCGGGATGGTGTCGGGCTGTTCGCAGACGGTACATACCATCGCTCACACCTTTCCCACGGGGAGCAATTCGGCATCCAGCCCCAGCGCGCGGGCATCCCGCCGGATTTCATCGGTGTAGATGGGGTTCATCACCAAAATTATATCGGGGCGATAGCCGCGCAGAAAATCGGGCGACACAATTTCCTGCCCCGTGCCCGCCATAAAATGCCGGTGTTTGTGCGGGTTGATGTCCACCGCGTATTCGATGGCGTCGGTGATGTGGAGGGTGGTTAGGAATGCCACCCCCTTCGACCCCGCGCCCCAGATGACGATTTTTTTCCCCTCGGCGGCGGCGTCGGTCACCCGTTTTCGCCAGCGAGCCAGTTCAGTATCAATTTTGGCGGTGAAATTCGCCACAGATTTTTTCACCGCGGCGAGGTCATCTTCCTGCGGCAGGCTCGCCGTCGTCGGGGCATTCACGGGTTTGGCTTCCAGCATTAAATATTGGTCGTCGTATGCCCGCTCCAGCCGCAGAATATCGAAGTTATTTTGCCGGAAAACCTGCGCCAGCGACCCCAAACTAAAATAGGAACAATGTTCATAATAGATGTCCCAGAATGCGGGTTCATCGAGCACGCGGCGCACATCGGGGACTTGGAAAAAAACAACGGTGTCAGGGCGGTCGCCGATGGAACGGCGCACCATGCCCACAAATTCGGCGGTGTCGGGGATGTGTTCCAGCGTCATTTTGCAGGCGACAAAATCGCCGTGGTGATGGGTGTATTTTTCGGAATAGAAATCGCGGATGAAGGTGGCGTTATTTTTGGCGAGACTCCGGTTGCGTTCGGGGATGTACGCCGGGTCGAAACCGATGCCGCGATTGTCGCCCAGTTCGCAAAGCAGGTTCAGAAATTCCCCTTTGCCGCAACCGATTTCGATGATTTCTTTGCCGTGCAAATCGTGACGGTCAACCAAATCCTGCGCCAATCGGCGGTGGAAGGCGTTGAAGGTGGGCGAAAAGCCCTGCGTTTCCTCATATTTTTCTGAATACCGGTGCAGGGACGGGTCGAACAGCCGGTTGAAAATGAAGCCGCACCGTTCGCAAAAAACCAGTTCCATATCACCGACGGGAAAGTTGACGGCTTCGGCGCGGGTTTCCAACAGCAAAACACTGTGTACCGGCACGCGGTGGATGCGGTAGAAGGGGTCGGCGGTGGGCGCAGTGCAGTTTAGACAAGAATGGATCATTGGGTCTCCAATAACGGTTAATTTTTCAGAATGAGCGGCAGGAAGACGCGGAAAGTACCGAAGGTCGCTGTGACCGATTTATTCGCGGTCATCGTCACGGTGACGGGGTTGGTCGTCCCGCTCGCGTCGCCGCTCCAGCTGTCGAAATACCATGTCGCGCTGGGTACGGCGGTCAAGGTGACGACGCTTCCGGCGGCATAACTACCGCCCAACGGGTTGAGGGCGACATGCCCCTGCCCACTCACCACAATGGAAAGGGTATACGTGACCGGCGCATCATTCAGGGTGAAAGTCGCGGTGACCGATTTATTCGCGGTCATCGTCACGGTGACG
>CAZMXX010000021.1:9857-19387 GCA_964570315.1 uncultured Anaerolineaceae bacterium
GACGGGGTTGGTCGTCCCCGTTGCCGCGCCGCTCCAGCCCGCGAACGTCGAGCCGCCGTCCGCCGTCGCCGTCACCGTCACCACCTGCCCGCACGCATAGTCGGTCAGGACGGGATTTTTCGTCACATTCCCGCTCCCCGTGCCGTCGGTGGCAGTGGTCAATTTATTGCTGAAAGCATCGCCCGCACCCGGCGCATTCGCATTGTAAAAATAGTCTATGATGGCGGCGTGCGCCGGAGTGGATGTACCGTTGCTTTCATTCCCGCCATACACCCCCACCGCCGTCACGGTCATCGGATGGGCATAGGAAATGATATGCGTTTGCCACACGCTCCCATCGAAGGAATAGGCTTGCGTCCATTGGTCGCCACTGCGAATGACCCGCATGTACAGCGGGGCAACGGAGGCGTTGGTGATGACACTGCCCCAGTTCACAATCGGCGTGCCCGTGCCATTATTAATTTCCCCGGCGAAGATGGTGGTATTGCCCGTGCCGTCGCCGAAAAATTCAAAGCGCAGCCAATTGGTGTCATCTTGTTTGATGGCGATACCCTGCGTTTGATATTTCGCGCTCACCCCGGAATCAAATTTGGCGATGAGGTCGAAATCGGTGTCTGAAATAAATTGCATCAGGCGGGGCATGGTGATGCCCGCATCCCAAAATTGATGTTCGCTCCCCGCCGGCAGGTCAATCACGGCGTGCGTGCCGGTCATGGTGAGAGCGGTATCACCGAGGGGGTCGATATACGACCACGTGCCGGTGTTGAGCACACAAGAATCGAAGTCGTCGGATACAGCGGGCTGGATGGTGCTGCTGTCCAAAAACTTGGCGGTGATGGTCATATTTTTGTCCACCACGAAGACATTGGGATTGGTGTTGCCCGACAAATCGCCGAGCCATTTATTGAACACCGCGCCCGTCGATGCCACCGCGGTGGCGGTGACGGTGGTTCCCTGCAAATATTGCGCCTGATTGGGCGAAAGGGTCACGGTGCCGGAACCGATGGTGGTGGTGGCGATGGTGTACGATACGGCGGCGGTGAAGGTGGCGGTGATAGCTTTGTCGCTGTCCATAAAAAGGGTTGCCGGATTTTGCGTGCCGCTCAAATCGCCCGCCCAGCCGGTGAAAGTCCAACCGGAAGATGCCACCGCGGTGGCGGTGACGGTATCGCCGAAGTTGTATGATGCCTGCGCCGGCGTGAGGTTGATGGTGCCGCTCCCCACGGCGGTGGTGCTGACGGTCAGCGCGGCGGCGGTGTTTAGCGGAGTGACGGTCACATTGCCGAAGGTGGCATCCACATGGTGCGCCACCAGAATCACCGAGCCGGTGACGGGCAGGTTGCCCGCTTGGGTGCGGCGTTGCAGCGTCCACGTGAGGGGTTCGGTCTGCACGCCCGCTTCCCAAACCTTCGCGCTATATTGCCGCTCGCCGGAGGGGGCGGTGGCGACTCGCTGTTTGAAAAAGTAGGTGCTCCCCGTTTGGAATTGGATGGCGTCCGTTTCGGTGTTCGGGTCGGTGGAAGGTTCGGCGGAGATGGAAAGTTTATCCAGCGCCAATTGTTTCCATTCATACCATACGGTCGCGCCGGTCGGCTCCCAGCCGCAGCGCGGTTGTAAACATGACACCGATGTCGGCGTGAAGGTGTGTCCCTGCCACAGCAAGCCCACTCCCACCCCGGGACCGATGCTCACGGGAGAATTGTATGCGTTCAAATCAATATTGTGAATGGTGATGGGCACGGTCACTTCAAAATTATCCCATGCCATATCGCCCACATCCAGCACGCGGTCATATGCCATTCGGCTAGTGCGAATCCCGGCGGCGCTCCACGTCCATTTGCCATCCACAATTTGCAAAACCTGTTGCGCATCCGTGATGCCGCTCGTCCAGTCAATGGTATAGGGCAAAGTGACGGTGTTCGCGCTGTTGTAGGTGATGGTGACGGTTTTTGTCGCTTGCAAGCCGCTGGCATTGGTGGCGGTCAGCACCAGCGTATTTGTGCCGGAGACGAGCGAGGGGTCGTCTTTGGAAATGTCCACGTTGAAATCCCCCGCAAAATAGAGGCGACGCGGGTCGCCGTCATCAGGGATGGGCGCGGGACCGACCGGATGGGGTCCCATCATCAAATTGCCCGCCACCCCGTTGACAACGGGACCGAGCACGCCGTTCAGGGAATAAATCAGCCCGGTGACCTGCGTTTCGGTATCCGCCACCGTACCCAGAATATTGAGCCATTGCTGTCCCATCCCCGGCGTGCCGAAAGTTTGGCTGTTGCCGTACCACACATCAATATTCGGCGGGGTGGTGTCCAGCACGAAATTGGCGGTGACAATTTGGGTGGTCGTCAGCAACGTCAGCGATTCGGGGTTGAGCGTGCCGGAGACATCGCCCGCCCAGCCGGTGAACGTCCACCCCGACGCGGGGATGGCGTTCAGTTGCACCACATCGCCGCACTGATAGCCGCCGTAGGGTCCATAAGTGCCGTCTGCCACCATCTGCCCGGTGGCAATCGTGCCCGTCGCCCCGTCGGTGATGGCGTACAGATAGCCGGTGAACGGCGAATGGGACAGATAGAAGGGGTACGGGTACAATTCAAACCCTTTGCGGCTGGTATCGGACAACAGCAGCTTGACGATGCTGATGTCGGTGATGGGCAGGGTGCGCCCGAAACCGATGTTGTTGGCGGGGTTGTACACGCCCATGATGAAATGTCCGTTGTAATTGAGCGAGCCGCCGTCGGCGGGATCGTTGATGCCGTCGGGGGGATAGCGGTTGTAATAGCTGTCGGGCACATCGGAGAATGTCACATATCCCCGCACCCAGCTCGATGCGCCGTAGAGGGTGTGGGTCGCGGCGCTGGTGCCGCCGGGATTCCCCAAATCCACGAAATTCGTGCCGTATTGCACATCCTGATATTCCATTTTCAGAAAATCGCTGTTGGGGAAAATGGAAACGGTGTGGGTGATTTTCTTGCCGGCGGTGGCGTAACTGCTCCACACCAACTGCACCGTTTTTCGGTCGGGACCGTCATACACCAGCGTGATGCTGTCAATCGTGCCCCGTCCGGCATCCGCATCCAAATATTGGGTGGATATTTGTTCCTGATTTCCGGCACTTTTGATGATGAAAGAACGAATGGCAAATTGAGAATGCCCTTCGGTGAACGGCTCATAGCGCACTTTTATGCGGCTATTTTCCAATTGAAGGTAACTGTTTCCCGCGCCGATGTCCACCGCCAATGACGGGTCATCGCCGCCGCCGGTTGTGGCAACCGCGCCCAGACCATTCAGATTTACCACCAAGTTGCAACTTCCGGCGGCGTAAACTTCAGACGCGCGCAGATATGGAAATGCCAGCATCGCAAAAAATGCTGATAGCAGCCCCACCAGCATCCACAATCGTATATATTTACGCCAACTCATTACAGCCTCCCAACATATGTTGAATTTCTCGACCCATATTGGCATTTTAACCCAAGTCTATCAGTATTTGGCATGAAAAGCATCGGAAAAAAGTTAGAAATGGTTTGAGATTATGGGGGAAAAAGAAATCATCAACCCGCAAAATTCGCCCCGATGGTAGAATTTGATATAATCAAAGGGTAAGGTTCAACCCATACAGACTTAAAATGGCAATGCAAACTATGAAACCATCTTTAACTATCGAAACCCTCTGCCAAGAAGCGTACCATTTTGCCCAAACTGAATCACACCATCGGGAAACATCGCTTTTCGGAGTGACGGATGGCAAAGCCGTTGGTACATATCTGGAGCATAAATTTCAACGCTATCTATCTGCTAAATACACTTACACCACAGGTAGTTCCGCAAAAGGGATTGATTTCCCCGAACTAATGGTTGATATGAAAGTCACCAGCATCAAACAACCTCAATCATCCTGCCCGTTCCGCTCTGCCAGACAAAAAATATTTGGATTGGGGTATGCACTGTTAATTTTTGTGTATGAAAAGGTTGATAACCAACAGACTCAATCCAGCATCCTAAATATTTTACACACCGTTTTCATTGAAAAACACCGCACCGCTGATTATCAAACAACCCGGGGTATTCGCCAGATATTGGAAAATAACGGCAACACCGATGATTTGGTTGCTTTTATGCACGACCGTTATCTGCCAATAAGCGATATTGAAGCATACCGGATTGCCGAAGAACTTTTACAGCAGCCTCCCCACATTGGATATTTAACCATCTCTAACGCACTGCAATGGCGGTTGCAATACCGCCGTGCAATAGAAAACGCAGGCGCTATTGATGGCATCGTTCGGGTACTATAACCGATGAAACTTGCTCACAAGAAAGAATTCGGCGACTTTCAAACGCCACCTGATTTATCGCGGCAGATATGTACATTTCTGGCAACACAACACGTCTCGCCTGCCTCCATTATTGAACCAACGTGTGGCACGGGTAGTTTCATACACGCGGCAATTGATATTTTTCCACAAACAGAAACTATATTCGGCATTGAAATTAATGAAGGACACTTACAATCTTTACAGCAAAGTCTCGCCCAAAAACAACACTCTCCAAAAGTCGAACTTTTACATGCAGACTTCTTCAAACTAGACTGGGAATCGTTATTGGAACAATTTCCCGAACCCATACTCATACTGGGCAACCCGCCGTGGGTCACAAACGCGGCATTGGGGGCATTGCGCGGCAATAACCTCCCTGTAAAAAGTAATTTTCAAAACCATACCGGATTAGATGCAATAACGGGCAAAAGCAATTTTGATATTTCAGAATGGATGGTCACACATTTAATTCAATGGAGCAGTGGCAGAGATAGCGTGTTGGCAATGCTCCTGAAAACATCTGTCGCCCGCAAATTACTCAAACATCTGTGGGGAAATCACATCAAAACCGGTCAGGTCGCATTTTACCGGTTAGACGGAAAACAAACCTTTGGCGTTTCGGTTGATATGGGGCTTTTTGTGTGTCATTTAACCCCAAACAGTGATGGCAATCAGACGTGCCAAGTACACAACGGCTTGACCGTAGATGCTCCAGTAGCGACCATCGGCTTTAAAAAGGACACTTTAATTGCCAATATTCCCTTGTATGAACAATGGCAACATTTGTACACCCACAAACCTGCCCCCCCCTATCGCTGGCGTTCCGGTATAAAACACGATGTCTCCCGCATTCTGGAATTGACCGGAAGCAACGGTAAATACGAAAACGGTCTCGGTGAAAGCCTTGAAATCGAAGATACGTTCATTTACCCCCTACTAAAAAGTTCAGATATTGCCTCGGGCACAACCGGTAAACCACGCCGATGGATATTGCTCCCCCAAACACATATCGGTGAAAATACAGCATATATAAAACACACCGCCCCAAAAACATGGGCGTATCTGACGCAACATCAGTCCTTTTTCAACCGCCGCAAAAGTTCTATTTACAAAAATAAACCACGATTTTCTATTTTTGGCGTGGGGGACTACACTTTTGCTCCATGGAAAGTTGTCATTTCAGGGCTATACAAAACGTTGCATTTTGTCGTTGTCGCCCCCTATCAAAACAAACCGATATTGTTGGATGACACGTGTTATTTTTTAGCCTGCCACAGTAAAAACGAAGCTGACTTTCTGACTTCTCTATTGAACTCAAATGTTGCTCAAGCCTTTTTCTCAGCATTTATTTTCTGGGATGCCAAACGCCCTGTCACTGCCGGTATTCTCGGTAAATTGAATCTATCTTTATTGGCACAAGAATTAGATAAAAATGACGAATTCCAAAAATACACCCGACAAAAAATAATACAACCTTCACTTTTACCTTTATCACTATGAACCCAAAACCCCAAACCCTGACGACCTTTCAAAAATGGACACTCGCCGCGCGCCCGAAGACGCTGCCCGCCGCCGCCGCGCCGGTGATTGTGGGCGCGGCAGTGGCGTGGCACGATGGCGTGTTCAATCCGCTGCCCGCGCTGGCGGCTCTGCTCGGCGCGCTGTTGCTGCAAATTGGCGCAAATTTCGCCAATGATGTGTACGATTTCAAAAAAGGCGCCGACACCGGCGAACGGCTCGGACCGACGCGCGTCACCCAAGCCGGGCTGCTGTCGCCGAAAGCCGTGGAAACGGGAATGTGGCTCACCTTCGCGCTGGCGGCGCTCGTCGGCGTGTATCTGCTCATCGTCGGCGGCTGGGTGGTGGCTGTCATCGGCATTGCCTCCATCGTCGCCGCCATCGCCTACACCGGCGGACCGTATCCGCTGGGCTACAACGGGCTGGGCGATGTGTTCGTCTTCATTTTTTTCGGGCTGGCGGCGGTGGTCGGCACGTATTTTGTGCAGGCACACACCGCGAGCGCGACGGTCTGGTGGGCATCCATCCCGATTGGCTTGCTGGCAACCAACATTCTGGTGGTCAACAACCTGCGCGATATTGATTCCGACCGCGCGGCGGGCAAACGGACGCTCGCGGTTCGCTGGGGGCGCGACGGCGCACAGATGGAATACGTGGTCTTGCTGGTGATTGCCTACGGCATCCCCACCCTGATGGTTCCGCTGGGACTCGCCCCCGCCACGGTGATGATGACTTGGCTGTCCCTACCGCTCATCAAAAAACTATGGCGCGACGTTTCCCATGCCGAGGGGCGCACGCTGAACGTCACTCTCGCCGGAACCGCGCGGCTGGAGTTGGTCTTCGCCCTGCTTTTCGCCGTGGGAATGGTGCTGTAGGCGTATTGCGTGAAACGTATTGCGTAAATATCACGCAACACGCAATACGTTTTACGAAACACGATTCAACAAACAGTCAAACGACCAATCACCAATCTCTAATATCCAATAACCGGAGGGTTTCATGAAACTCATCACTTTTTCAACTGAAAATAGCCCGCGTCTCGGCGTGATTTCCGCCGATGGAACGCAGATTATCGACCTGCACGCCGCCACCGGGGGCGATTTACCCGCCGATATGCTTTCATTTTTGCAGATGGGCGATGCGGCAATGGACACTGCGCGGCAATTCGCCGCCAATCCGCCCGCCGAAGCGACCATCCCCTTCGATGAAAAATTGCTCCGTGCGCCGATTGACAATCCGCAGAAAATCATCGCCATCGGGCGCAATTATGCCGCCCACGCACTGGAACAGGGCATCAAACCGCCCGACCATCCGGTGATGTTCGCCAAATACCCCAGCGCCATCATCGGACCGAATGATGCCATCACATGGTCTGCCGCGCTGACCCAACAAGTGGACGCCGAGGCGGAACTAGCGGTCGTCATCGGCAAACGGGCGCGGAATGTGTCGCAGGCGGAGGCGTTGGATTATGTGGCGGGCTACACCATCTGCAATGATGTGAGCGCGCGCGACCTGCAATTTTCCGATAAACAATACACCCGCGCAAAATCGCTGGACACCTTTTGCCCGCTCGGTCCGTGGATTGTGACCCGTGATGAAATTGCCGACCCGCAAAACCTGACCGTGCGCGGATTGTGGAACGGCACGGTGATGCAGGAAGCCAACACCGGCGAGATGAGCTTCGGGGTGGCATTCCTCATCGAATTCATCAGCCGCGCTTTCACCCTGCTCCCCGGCGACATCATCAGCACCGGCACGCCGCACGGCGTGGGCGTCTTCCGCGACCCGCCCGTTTTTTTGAAAGATGGCGACACGGTGACGATTGAAGTGGCAGGCATCGGCTCGCTGACGAATGTGTGCAAAGTGAAACGTGAAACGTGATGCGTGAAACGTGAGACTTGAAACTTGAAACTTGAAACCCTGTAACCCTGTAACCCTGCAACCCTGCAACCCTGCAACTTTGAAACCTGAAACCTGAAACTATGCATCTAATTCTAACCCACGAAAGAGCAGATTTTGACGCCGTGGCATCGCTGCTGGGTGCGGCAAAATTATATCCCGATGCCATCCCGTTGGTTCCGCGCGACGTAAATCAAAACGTGCGTGATTTTCTGACGCTCTATTGGGATGAATTCAATTTTGTGGAATTTCGGCATAAACCGCCGGGGCACGTCTCCCAAATCACCGTTGTCGATTCGCAGTACATCCCCCACATTCGCGGACGGAACACCCACACCCGCCTGCGCGTCATCGACCATCACGCCGCCGGCGACAACCTGCCTCCCGAAGCGGACGCGACGCTCGTTTCCACCGGCGCTACCATCACTTTTCTGGTGGAAGAGATTGCGCACGGCAATATCACCATCAACCCCATTGAAGCCACGCTGATGCTGCTGGGCATCTATGAAGACACCGGCTCGCTGACCTACAAAAATACCACCGCCACCGACGCCCGCGCCGCCGCATGGCTGCTGGAACGGGGCGCGCGGCTCGATGTGCTGCGCGATTTTCTACACCATCCGCTCACCCCGGCGCAAACCCGGCTCTACAACGCCATCATCAAACACATGGAAACACACACCATCAACGGCAGGCAGGTGATGGTCAGTGCGGTGCAATTTGATGAACATGTGACCGAAATCAGCACGCTGGCGCACCAATTGCGAGATTTGTACAACCCCGAAAGCCTGTTTCTGCTGGTCGGATGTGCCGATTCCCAAAATAAATATGTGCAACTGATTGCCCGCTCCACCACCGATGCCATCCACGTGGGCGCAGTGGCGGAGCTTTTCGGCGGGGGCGGACACCCCCGCGCGGCGGCGGCGCACATCACCGGGGCGGAACTGGACGACGTTCACCGGCGGCTGCTGGCGGAATTGAAAACGCGGGTGCAGCCCGCCGCCACAGTGCGGCAAATTATGTCGCACCGCGTGCGAACCCTCTCACCCCGGCAAACCATCGCCGACGCGGCGGAGATGATGACCCGCTACGGCTTCGAGGGGTTTCCGGTGGCGGATGGCAACAAAATTGTGGGCGTGCTGACCCGGCGGGAGGTTGACCGCGCCATGCACCACCGGCTGGGGAAGGCGTCGGTGGCGCAATATATGCACGCGGGGGAAATTTCGGTGTCGCCCGACGACACGGTGGAACACCTGCAAACGATGATGCTCCGCGAGCAGGTGGGGCAAATTCCGGTGGTGGAAAACGGAAAAATCATCGGCGTGGTGACCCGCACCGACCTGATTAATCTGTACAGTCTGGGCGCAAATGCCGATTCGCACACCTTGAACCTGACCAAACAACTGCAAACGTATCTGTCGCCGGACGTGCTGACGGTGCTGCGTGCGGCAGGGGAAGAAGCCGCCAAACTCGATGCCGCGCTGTACATCGTGGGCGGCTTCGTGCGCGATTTGCTCCTCCATCGCCCCGGCGGGGATGTGGATTTGGTGGTGGAAGGGGACGCCATCGCGCTGGCAACCGCCATGTGCGACCGCTTCGGCGGGCGGGTGCGCAGCCACCAGCGGTTCGGCACGGCCAATTGGATCCCCGAGGGGCACGTGCCCGGCATTGACCGGCTCGATTTTGTCACCGCACGCACGCAATTTTATCAGCACCCCAACGCCCTCCCTGCACGTGAGCCGGCCCCACTCCAACACGGCTAGCCCCGCCGCGAGTTCCCCCCCCCACACCCGG
>CAZMXX010000022.1:0-19244 GCA_964570315.1 uncultured Anaerolineaceae bacterium
CCTCAAGAGGCGTCTGAGGTACAGATTTATGTTTGAGCAGACGTCACCCCACATGAATCCGCTAGACGCGAAGCCCCCACACACCGCGGCGACCCCCGCCGCGCGACCCGACACCCCCACCGCTTCCCCCGCCCGCAGCCGACCCGCGTCCGGCAGTTCGAACAGCAGTTGCACGCCCGCCGATTCAACCCACACTTGATAGAATTTCCCCCGAAAAGAGAGTGCCGTCACCCGCGCGGAGAAATCGCCGTCCGCGCCGAAGGTCGCTGCTTCCGGGCGGATGAGCGCTGTCACCCGCGTGCCGGGGGCGGGCAGGGGGGCATCCGTTTTCAGCACGCCGATGGCGGTCTCAATTTTTTCCTCGGACAGAATTGTCCCTTCCAGTAAATTTTGAAAACCGAGAAATTTCGCCACAAATGGGGTGGCAGGACGGGCAAAAATTCGCGGCGGCGCATCCACCTGCTCAATCTTCCCAGCATTCATCACCGCCACCCGGTCGGCGATGGCGAAGGCTTCCGTTTGGTCGTGGGTAACATAAATGGCAGTCACATCCACCCGCCTCAGAATTGCCCGCAATTCGAGCATGAGCCGCTCGCGGAGGGCGCGGTCGAGCGCGCCGAGGGGTTCATCGAGCATGAGCAGTTGCGGGTTGGGGGCGAGCGCCCGCGCCAGCGCCACCCGTTGCTGTTCGCCGCCGGAAAGTTGGCTGATGTCCCGTTCGGCGAAGCCGGTCATATCCACCAGCGCCAGCATTTCCCCCACGCGCGATTGAACCTCGGCGGGCGAATCGCCGCGCATTTCCAACCCGAAGGCGACATTTTGGGATACCGTTTTGTGCGGAAAAAGGGCGAAATCCTGAAACATCATCCCGAAACCCCGCCGGTGCGGCGGCACGGCGGTTACATCTTTCCCCCGAAAAGTAACCCGCCCCGCGTCCGGCATTTCCAGCCCGGCAAGCATGCGCAGCAAAGTGGTCTTTCCGCAGCCAGAGGGTCCGAGCAGGCAGACGATTTCCCCGCGCGCGACAGTCAGGCTCACCCCGTCCACCGCCGATGTGCCGGGAGAAAATGATTTGGTCAGCGCTTCGATTTTCAGCAGCGGCGCGTCAGGCACGTTTTTTCCCCCATGCGCCGGTTCCCGGCGGCTTGATGCGCCGCCAGACGTACAGCACAAATGTCAGTCCCGCGCTCAATTCCAAAATTCGCCCGATGAGCAATATTTCCGCCGGGGCGTTGAGCGTGCCTGCCAATCCCGCCGTCCACACGCCGATGTTGAGCAGCCAGAATGCCCAGCGCGCCGTGGTTTCGTTACCGCGCGAACGCCAAAAACGCGGAAAAATCCAGAAGCCGATGCCCAGCACGAATTGCACCGTCCAGCCCACCAGCATCAATTCGATGTGCAACGGGAGCAAACGCCACATGAGGGGCGTCAGCGGCACGCCTTTGTGGAAAAGGAGCAATCCGCCAAAGGTGACGCCCCATATCAGGTTGAAAAATGCCATATGAACATAGCGACGGCTCAGTTTGGGCATCTCAGCGCTCCTTCACCCGCAGCCAGGCGTTAAAAACGAAACCGACGCCCGCCAGCCATTGCATCACCGCCGATGCCGCCAGCAGCCAGCCCCACAGCGGGGCAGGGGATGCAATGCGGAACGGTTCGGCGACGACGCGCATCAGCACGCCGAGATTCAGCAGCCAGAAGGTCGCCCACCAAACCCCGTCGAAGCCGTGGGGTTGCTTTTGGGTATATTTGGGGAGCATCCAATATGCCACCCCGAAAATCAACTGCGTCACCCAGCCGACCATCAGCAGGTGAAAATAGACGGGCGACAACCCCGCGAGCCATGCGGGCGATTGCCACACATTTCGCCCCACCAGCGCTGCCCCGATGAACAGCGCCGCAATCAGATACAGGAATGATGTTTTGATGAACAATCGGGTGAGAATAGGCATGGTTTCCGTCCTTTGTTTTTTGTCATTCGTCACGGGTCATTTGCGAAACGTGATGCGTGAAATTGGTTATTGGAGATTGGATATTTGCTGACCGCTGAAAACTGAAAACTGATAGCTGAAAACTATCCATTCGCAACTCATCACTCAAAACTCTCCCTCATCCCCCAACCGAAACCGTTCAATCCCGATGAACCCCACCGCGCAGACCAGCATGAGCAGGCTGCTCATCGCCAATGCCTGCCCGTAATTGAGCGCGCCGGGCTGTCCCAGAAAGCGGAAAATCGCCACCGGCATGGTTGGGGTTTGCGGGCGGGCGATGAAAACGGTCGCTCCGAATTCGCCCATGCTGACCGTGAAGGCGAACACCGCGCCGACCAGCAGCGCGCGCCGGATGAGCGGAAAATCCACTGCGCGCCACACTCGCCGCGGCGATGCTCCCAGCACGGCGGCAACTTCCCGTAAATTCGGGTTGATGCTGCGCACGGCGGGCAGCACGCTGCGGATGACGAAAGGAATCGCCACCAGCGTGTGGGCAATCGGCACCAGAATGAGCGAGCTGCGCAGGTTGAGCGGCGGTTTGTTCAGGGCGATGATGTATCCGAAGCCGAGCGTGACCGCCGACGTTGCCAGCGGGAGCATGAAGAGCGGGTCGAGCCATTTTTGCCAGCGATGCTCGCCGGTGGTCAACATCAGCACAATGATGATGCCGAGGGCGACGGCGAAAACCACCGTCGTCAGCGCGATGGCGGTGGAATTGAAAATCGCTTCACCGGGGGGGACGAAAAAGAGCGCGCCCCGCCGGTTGATGAACAGTTCGCGGTAAAAGGTCAGCGTCCATCCGTTTTCGCCCCAAAAAGAACGGAGTATCAGCGCCAGCAGGGGCGATGCCAGCAGCACCATCATCAGCCCCAGATTGCCGCCCACAATCAGCCGGTCTTTCGCGGTGCGCACCGCTCGCTGGATGCTGCGGCTCGATTTGAGTTTGGCGGGACGCGCCATATTCGATTGGGTGCGCGTGTAAACCCACATCAGTCCGAAGGTGAACAGGATTTGCACGAGTGAGAGCGTCGCCGCGACGGGCAGGTTGAAGAGATTGACCGCCTGCCGGTAGATTTCGACTTCGATGGTGGCGAATTTTGCGCCGCCCAGAATTAATATCACCCCGAAACTGGTGAAACTGAACATGAACACCAGCAACGCCGCCGCGCCGATGGCGGGTTTGAGCATCGGCAGAGTCACATACCGGAAGGCTCGCGCGGGCGATGCGCCGAGCATTTGCGAAACTTCGGTCACGTCGGCGGGCAGGTTTTGCCAATAGCTGCTGATGATGCGCAGGGCGACGCTGTAATTATAGAATACGTGCGCCAGCAAAATTATCCAAATGGTGTGGGTGAGGTCAATCGGCGGGCGGGGCAGGGCGAAAAACGCCATCAGCCAGCCGTTCAGCACGCCGCGCGGACCCAACAGCGCGGTGAACGCATTGGCGACCACCACCGTCGGCAGGACGAAGGGCAGGGTGCTGACCGCTTTCAGCGTGGCTTTGGCGGGAAAATCGTAGCGGGCGAAAACGTATGCGCCGGGGAGCGCCAGCGCCAGCGTCAGCGCCGTGGATGCCGTCGCCTGCCAGAAGGTGAAAGAGAGTACGCGCAGATAGTAGCCGGTGCGCACCAGCTTTTCCAGCGCCGAAAAATCAAGCCCGCCCGCTGGGGCGAAACTCAACTTGAGAATCGCGCCCAGCGGGTAAAAGTAAAATAGAATGAAAAACGCAATGGGCAGCAAAAATAATGAATAACGAATAGTGAATAGTGAATAATTTTTCACTATTCGTTTTTCACTTTTCACTGTAGTACTGTTTGCGTCCATGCCTCAATCCAGTTTTCCCGGTTCGATTGAATCTCCTGCGGCGAAACGGTCGCCGGGTTTTGCGGGGCGATGCTGAATTTGGTGAACACTTCGGGCAGAGATGCGGTGCTGTTGGCGGGATAGACCCACATATTCAACGGAATATCTTCCTGAAATGTTTTGCCGAGCATGAAATCCACCAGTTTTTTCGCTTCGGCGGGGTGTTGCGTCCCCTTTAAAATGCCGACAAACTCGATTTGGCGAAAGCATGTCCCGTCGCTGACCACGGCGGCGGTGGGTGATTCGGCGGGCGGGGTTTCGGCGAAAAAGACTTCGGCGGCGGGGCTGGTGGCATAACTGACCACAATCGGGCGGTTGCCATCTGAGGCGGCGGTGAATTGCCCCCAATAGGCGTCCTCCCACCCGTCTGCCACGGCGACGCCGTTCGCTTTCAAATCCTCCCAGTATTGCAAATAGCCGTCCGTGCCAAAATGCCCGATGGTCGCCAGCAGGAAAGCCAGTCCGGGAGTGGATGTGGCGGGATTTTCCACCACGGTCAGGTCGGCGTATGCCGGGTCGGTCAGGTCTTCCAGCGACGCGGGCGGGTCGAGCGGGCTTTGGGCGAAGAAGGCTTTATCGTAATTGAGGCAGACATCGCCGTAATCCACCGGCAGGGCGCGATTTTGCGGGTCGAGTTTCAGCGCGTCGGAGATGTTTTTCAGTTCCGGCGAATTATACGATATGAAAATATCGTTGTCCAGTGCGCGGCTCAAAAAAGTGTTGTCCACGCCGTAAAAGACATCTGCCAGCGGATTGTCTTTCGCCAGAATTGCCTGCGTGAGCGCCGCGCCGCCATCGCCGGACTTGAGCACTTCCACCGCGATGCCGGTGTCGGCGGTGAATTGGTTCAGCACATCTTCGCTGATTTCAAAACTGTCATGCGTCATCAAGCGCAGGGTGACGGGTTCAGCCGGTTTCGGGGCGCATGCCGCCAGCAAAAGGATGAATGGCAGAAGTAGCAGGATTAGTTTTTTTGACATAGTTTTCTCCTCGGTTATGTTGTTTACGAATTACGAATTACGAATTACGAATTACGAATTACGAATTACGAATTACGACCACCAGCGCGATGCCGCTTTCGATGCTGATGGTTGCCCGTGGTGCGGCAAAGGTATTGCTGATGGTGCGGGTACTGCCCAGCGAAATTTCCGCGCGGGTGAGCGCCCATTCTGCCCCGGCGATGCTCAACCCGGTGACGCGCGTGCTGAGCGCCACCACCGAAAGCGTGTCGCCGACCGCGCCGTCCAGCGTGAGGCGGTCGGTGTCGCGCAACAGCCACGCTTGCTGATTGCCGTCCGCCAGCCTGAGCCGTGCGCCGCGCCATTCGGGGCGCGCCAGCAGCAGAATATTCGCCACATGCTGGTCAAGTCTGCCCCCGAGCATGCCCAACAACAGAATATCGGTGGCGCCGCGCGCCATCGCCAGCGCGAGCGCCAATTCCAAATCGGTTTCATCCTTTTTCACCGGATGTGCGATGATTTCCACCCCGGCGGCACGCATTTGCGCCACGGTTTCCGGCGGCAGCGAATCCAAATCGCCGATGATGGTGTGCGGGGTGATGCCCATCGCCAGCGCGTGCAGCGTGCCGCCATCCGCGCCGATGATGGTGGCATCGGGGTCAATGTGGCGACGATTCTCGGCGGGGTGGGGGAGTATTCCGTTGGCGAAGATGATGTATTTGGTCATTTGTCCTTGGTCATTGGTCACTTGTTGTTGGTTTTGCCGATAGAATTGAGATAGGCGTTTAATCGTGGTGCGAGTTCATCTAAAATAGATTTGAGCGTCGCGGTATTTGTGGGTGTGAACAGTTGCCGACGATGTGCCCGCCGCAACCAATGTCGGGTTTCATATAACGATGCTCTGGCGATACGGATGAATCTGCGATTATCCTGAAAACTTCCACGTCCTGCGCCTTCTGCTATGTTGGCGCCGATGCTGTCGGCGGCGCGAACCAATTGACTGCCCACCGTTTTTCTGGCAAAGGGTTCCCACGGTTGCACGATTTCCCAAACGTAATCCGAAAGTTTTTCAGACAGTTGATACACATGTAAGTCTTCAAAGCCGGTTGTTTTCGCCATAGCAAATCCCCTTCAAATGACCCATGACAAATGACCAATGACCAAAATAAAAAACGCCCACTGACGAAGCAGAAGGCGTTTTGCCGCAATGTGTCATTCCTCCGCCAGCATTACCTGGGTCAGGTTCAACGGTCTGCGCCGCGATATGGCACAATCTCAGCCCGGTTGCCCGAGCGCCCGCACAAAAATGTATTTTGTTGAGATGATTATAGATGCTTCGGCGGGGAAGTCAAAATTTAATGGTGATGCGCGTCCTCGCCGTGCCCGCAACAGGTATCGTTGATGGTCAACGTGCCTTCGGGGGTTTCGATGAGCCGCATGTGCCCCTGATATGCCGCGTTCAGCCGCTCCGGTGAGAGGACATCGGCGGCGCTGCCGAACCCGTACAGTTGGTGATTCAGCAATAAAATCCGATTGAAATGCTCGGCGGCGAGGTTCAAATCATGCAGGGAGACCAGCAGGGTGACGCCGCGCGCTTGCAGGGTATCGAAAATGGAGAGGATTGCCCGCTGCGATTGCATGTCCAGTCCGGTGAACGGTTCGTCCATCAGCACCAGTTCCGCTTCCTGCGCCAGCGCGCGGGCGATGAAGACTCGCTGCTGCTGCCCGCCCGAAAGTTCCCCGATTTGGCGGCGGGCGAAGCCGTCCATTTCCACCAGTTGCAGACATTCATGCACCAGCGCCCAATCCCGTTTACCGGGATAACGCAACAGCCCGAGTTTGCCCACGCGCCCCATCATCACCACATCCGCCACCGTCACGGGGAAACGCCAATCAACTTGATTGCGTTGGGGCACATAACCGATGCAGATATGCCCCGTGGGATGGCTGCCGTAAATGTTGACTTTGCCGCGATTCGGTTTCAGCACCCCGGCAATCACGTTGAAGAGGGTGCTTTTCCCCGCGCCATTCGGTCCCACCACCGCGATGCGTTCGGTCGCATTCAGGGTGAAGGAAACATCATCCAGCGCGGTTGCCCCGTTGAAGCGCACCGTGATATTTTTTACATCCAAAATGGGTTGATTTAAATTGTGTGAAAAATTTTTGACCATCACTATCCCCAAATCAATATTCGATTTCCCGCCCTAAAATCATCAAGGTCAGCGCCAGCGTCCGCCCCGATTTTTCCAGCGTTTCCGGCGAAACAGTGTCGAAAGTGTCGCGCGGCGTCCCCGCCGATGCCTCCCAGCCTTCCCAGAAGAGGCTGATTTGCGGCGCTGCCTGTCCGCTCTCCCGCGCCGAGCGTTCCGCGAAAACCCGCGTGAAATCCACCGGGTCGTCGGCGCGGACGGTGGCGGTTCCCATTTGCCGCCCGGCTTTTTCCAGCAGGTCGCCCAACCGCTGACTGCCTCCGGTGGAAATGGCGAGCCGGTCGCCCGTGCCGCCGCCCAAGCCGCGCAAATCAACCACCGCTTTCACGGTGAAACTGGAACCGAAGCCGATTTTCGCTTGCAGCATTTTTTGCGGGTCGGGTGGGGTGGAGACGATTTCGCCGCCTTCCAGCCCTTCCGCGCTGTATGCCACAAACATGATGGTGCGCGCGGGTTGATAGCCCGATTCCTGCATGGTGCGGATGGCTTCCAGCATCACCGCCACGCCGCTGGCGTTGTTGTTGGCGTTGGGGCGAAGCTGCCCGTCCGCATCTAACGGCGGGGCATCGTATTGCGCCAGCACCATGATCATCTCGCTGTCGAGATTCGTGCCGCCGGCGCCACCCTGTCCCGCGCTGCCGGGCAGATAGCCCAACACATGATAGGTCACAAAACGGTCTTCGATGCTGCCCTGCACCGACATGCTGGCGCGGTGCGGGGTCTCAAAATCAATGAGCTGGTCTTCCAGCAACCGTTGCGAAAAGAGCCGCAGGTTTTCCACCGTCTGCCCCGTGCCTGCCAGCAGACGGTCGGCGGTGGTGGTGTCAATCCACAGCACGGGGGCGTCTTGCCCGGTTTTTCGTCCCGTGCCGAATGCCGAATCCACCGGGTCTCGGTTGGAAAGGGTGTGATTTTTCGCCAGCACCGATTCATCATCCGCCACCACTAACATACCCGCATGGGGAACATTCTCCAAATAGCGGGCATCGCGGGCGGAGAGTACCATCAGAATATCATCGGGATACGCCATCCCCTTCAGCGCTTTGATGTTGCTGCGCCCGAAGCCGGTGACATTCAACGGACCGGTGGTGATGAAGCGCACCGTGCCCGACGCTTCGCCCAGCACCCGGTTTCTGCCGGGATACACGGTGTAATTTTGATGATAGACCGGCGGCGTACCGCCATCATCCAGCGAAAATTGCGGCACGGTGTCCAGCAACTCAAATCCGCGTTTGCGGCGATAAAGGAAGGTGCTTTTTTCGCCGGCGGGTTGCAGCCCCAACGCTTCAAACTGCGCGGCGATATACTCGGCGGCGGTGACAACGCCTTCCGTGCCCATTGCCCGCCCGTCCAGCGTCGGGTCGGTGAGCGTTTGCACGTGCGCCAGCGCATTTTCGCCGCTGAATTGAGCGGCTTGCTGTTTGAAAAACGCAATCGAGCCGGTATTGCCCCGTGCCCAAATCACCGCCACTATCGCCAGCGCCGCCACCCCGAAAGTGTAGCGGTTGAACAGTCGGTTGATACCCACGCCGACGCTTTCGACCAGCCGGCGCACCCCTTCCCCGAACAGATTGAAGCTCAAAATGGAAATGAAGAATGCCAGGGTGGGATAAATCGCCGTCCACGGGTACGAGCGGGCGTACACCCGCACGTTGCTGAGCAGCGCACCCCATTCCGGCACGTCGGAATAATGGTACGGCGGCAAATCAATTTGCAGTTCGGCGAAGGCGCCCCCGCCGATGAAAATGCCGATGAAGCCCAACTCGCCCAGTAGCATGAGCACCGCGCCCATCTCCAGCGAGGCGATGGAAATGAGCGGCGAAATGAGATTCGGCAGGACGTGATTCCGCAGAATCCCCGGCGTGCGCAACCCCACCGCCACCGCGCTTTCGATGAACGGTTTGGGGCGCAGCGCCATCACTTCGCTGCGCACAAATTGCATGACTTCCCCCCAGCCGACGAAGCCCAGCGCGATGATGAAGGGTTGCATGCCCTGCCGGATGCCGAGGGCGAGAATCAGAATCATTGCCAGCAAAAGGGTGGGAAAGGCGGCGATGATTTCCGCCAGCGACAGCACGGTGCGGTCGAACCATGAGCCGCTGAACCAGCCCGCCAGCGCGCCCAAAATTGCGCCAATCAGCACCCGGGTGAGCATAATCAGCCCGGCGAGGATGAGCGTTTGCTGTGCGCCCGCCAGCACCAGACTCATCATATCGCGCCCCAAAACGTCCGTCCCCCACGGGAAGATTTCACTGGGGGCGAAGGGGGGCACTTCCATTTTCCCGTCGGTGATGGTGAGTCCAAGGGTGGTGTACGGGCTGTGCGGCGACCACGACGGACCGAAAACCAGCACAATCAACAACCCCAGCACCAGCAGCCCGCCGACGGCGAAGGGGAAGTTGCCCACCGTGCCGCGCCAGAGCGTGCGCCGACGTTCCGCCGCCGCGCCATCGGGTTCATCCGCACGAGAGACGGCGGGACGTTTTTGTTTGGTCAGCACTGCTTTGATGGGATCGGGGGCGGGAGCGGCATCGGTGCGCCGCCGTTTCAACCGGCGCGAAAGGGGATTATCGGCGAGGATGATGGGCAGGTCTGCCAGCATGGTTTTTAGGCTGAATTGGCTTCCGCCGCGCCGGGTGCGGGTCATTGCGCCGCGCAGGCGGGGGTCGATGAGGCGGTACATGCCGTCCAAAAAAAGGTTGACCAGAATGAAGACGATGCCCAGACTGAGGGTCAGCGCCACGGTGAGATTATCGTCCTTCTGAGAAATGGCTTTGAGCAGGACGAAACCCAGCCCCGTCCAGCCGAAGAAAAATTCGACCACGGGCAAACTGCTGAGCGAGAAGCGGAGCGATAGCCCGACGGTGGTCAGCACAGGGATGGCGGCGTTGCGGATGACGTGTCGCACCAGCACGGTGCTGCCGCGCAACCCTTTGGCGTGCGCCACCCGCACAAAATCCCGGGTCAGAACATCGCTGATGGACAGAAAGGTGATGCGGGTGATTTGCGCCACCGGACGCGCCGCCAGCACCAGCGCGGGCAAAATCAGGTGTTTATCCCACCCGAAGCCGCCGATGGGCAGCAACGGCGAGCCGGTGGTGCGCGTCCACTTTATCAGCAGCATTTGCAGGAGCAGGGCGGCGAAGAAGCTGGGGATGGAGACGCCCACGATGGAGAGCACAATCAACGCCAGCGACCAGCCGGAGCGTCGCCGGTATGCCGCCAGCAGTCCCATTGTCACGCCGATGAGGGTGGCTATCAGTAGGGAAACGCCCAGCAAGCCGAAACTTTTCACCAGCAAATCGGGGACAACTTGAATGACCGGGCTGGGCAATCCGGTGAAAACGCCCGCCTGCGTCAAGCCCAAATCGCCCCGGAATAATCGCGCCAGATAGCTGCCGGTTTTCACCACGGCTTGCCCCAGCGATTGCGCGAAGGGGACGCCGCGCGCCATATCCAGCCCCAAATGGCTGAGGTAAATGATGCTGAGGAGAACCAGCGCGCCGAAGCCGAGTTTTTGCCCCAGAAAAGCGAGAATACCCATCAGGGGGGAGGGGGAGCGGCGGGGAGAAGTGGGTTTTGCGGGTGCAGACATAGCGCCTCCGATGGATGTGATGATTGGTTTTCAGCGGTCAGGGTTCAGCATTCAGCTTTCAGCGTTCTGCAATTGGTTGGCAGGCTGACTGCTGACTACTGACTGCTACTTTACAATTTCTGCCGCGAACGATTCGCCCGCGCCGCGCCAGTCCAGCCCGAGGATGTCGGCGGCGGTGGCGGCGAGGTCGGAGAAGCTGGGGCGGGTGCCGAAATTTGTGCCGGGGCGGACGGCGTCGCCCGCGATGAGCAACGGCACGCGCTCGCGGGAGTGGTCGGTGCTGGGCGTGGTCGGGTCGTTGCCGTGGTCGGCGGTGATGAACAGCACATCGTCGGGGCGGAGCGCGTCCAGAATTTCGGGCAAGCGGCGGTCGAAGGCTTCCAGCGCGTCGGCATACCCGCGCGGGTTGTTCCGGTGTCCGTAAAGTGCATCAAAATCCACCAGATTGGTGAAGATGAGACCGGGGTCGCCCTGATTGATGAAGGCGATGGTGGCGTCCACGCCCGCCATATTGTTGCCGGTATGGTTGCTCCGGGTGATACCGCGATGGGCGAAAATATCCTCAATTTTGCCGACCGCCATCACTTCCAGCCCGGCGGCTTTGGTCACATCCAGCAGGGTATCGCCCGGCGGAGTCAGGCTGAAGTCACGGCGCTCTTCCGTGCGGGTGAAATTTCCCGGCTCGCCGATGAACGGACGCGCAATCACCCGCCCGACGGCGTGTTCGCCGCGCAGAATTTCGCGGGCAATTTTGCACTGCCGGTACAATTCCTCCAGCGGGATGATGTCGGTGTGTACCGCAATCTGAAAGACGCTGTCGCCGGACGTGTACACAATCGGTTTGCCGGTGCGCATGTGTTCCGCGCCCAATTCTTTGATGATTTCGGTGCCGGAGGCGGGATAATTGCCCAGCGTTTCCCGCCCGATGCGCCGTTCAAATTCATCCATGATTTCAGGGGGAAAGCCGTTGGGATAGGTGGGGAAGGCTTGCATCAAGGGTACGCCGCTCAAATCCCAGTGTCCGGTGGTGGTATCTTTGCCGGCGCTGGTTTCCGTCAGCCGCCCATACGCGCCGATGGTGTCGGTGGTGGGGGGCACGCCGACAATCTCGGTGAGGTTGCCCAGCCCCATTTTGCCCAGATGCGGCAGGTTCAGCCCGCCCACCGCGCGCGCGATATTCCCCAGCGTGTTCGAGCCTTCATCGCCATAGGCGGCGGCATCGGGCGCGTCGCCGCACCCTACGCTGTCCAATACAATTATGATTACCCGCTTGGTTGATGTCATGAAGAAAGTCCTCGTTTTCAAGTAGTTTAATTCGATTATAGCACGGGAAATAAAAAAACCGAAAGCCCCCGCCGGAAATCGGCGTGTTGACGGGAATGCACCGGCAGGGTACAATATCACGAAAGTTCAACGATGGTTGAATTTAATTGAAACAGGATTTACGCAGTTTAACGAAGTGAATGAAAATAAGCTACAAATTTCCACAAATTTCCACAAATTTCACGGATTATCCTTTCAAAATTAGTGTAATTCGTGTAGATTTGTGGCTGAAAGTAGCCAATTGTGTAAGTTCCATTTAATTGAAATTGAAGCGAGTGAACCATGGAAACAGCGAAAATTTTTTCGGAAGATGTGCTGACCGAGGTGGTGACGGTGCTTAAGGCGTTGGCAGACCCCACCCGGTTGAAAATTATAGACATATTGATGGATGGCGAGACGTGCAGTTGTGAATTCACCGAACAGTTGGAAGTTCCGGCGAATCTCCTTTCTCACCATTTGCGGACGTTGAAAAAGGCAAAGCTCATCACCGGGCGGCGGGACAGTGTTGACGGGCGTTGGATTTATTACAGCCTCAACAAAGATGCGCTGGCGCGGTGGCAGCAGCTATTGGGTGAATTTTTAGACCCTGCCCGCATTGAACATCGAAAATGCCTCTGCGGTCCCGAAGGGCAGTCCGCCCCCATTGACCCCTCAAAGGTGATGGTGGAAACGAATTAATTCCCCGCCGTTTTCGGCAAACGAACCACGAAGGTTGTGCCCCGTCCGGGTTGGCTGGTGACGTTGATTTGTCCGCCATGCGCCCGGACGATGCTTTGCACGATGGAAAGCCCCAGCCCACTGCCGCCGGGGTCGGTGGCGGAGCGGGTGCGGGCTTTGTCCACCCGGTAGAAACGGTCGAAAATGCGGGGCAAATCCTCGGCGGGGATGCCCTGCCCGGTGTCCGCCACGGTGATGATGACTTCGGTGCGGGTTTCTTCCACCGAGAGCCGTACCCGGCTGTGGGGCGGGCTGTATTTGATGGCATTGCTGACCAGATTGTCGAAGACGCGGTGCAGTTGTTCCGGGTTGCCGTGAATTTCGCTGTTGACCGCGCAATCCATCGCCAGCTCGATGTGTTTTTGGGCTGCCTGCGGCGAAAAAGTGTCGCACACCTCTTGCAAAAGCGGACTGAGTTTCACGCGGGTCGCTTCAAGCTCCACCGGCGAATCAACTTTGGAGAGTGTGAGCAGGCTGGCGGTCAGCGATTCCATGCGGGCGGTCTCGTGGTCAATATCGTGCAAAAATTTCCCGGAAACGTCGGGGTCGTCCACTGCGCCGTCGAGTAACGCCTCCGCGCGGAGCTTGATGTTGGTGAGCGGGGTGCGCAATTCATGCGAGGCATTCGCCACGAAGAGCCGCTGTTTGCGAATCATTTCCTTCAGTTGCGCCGCCATTTCATTGAAGGTGTGCGCCAGTTCCGCCAGTTCATCATTCCCTTTGACGGGGATTTGCCGGTCTAAATCGCCCGCCGCAAAACTTTTGGCGGCGGCTTGCAGTTGGGTAATCGGTTTGAGGATATATTGCGCCAGCCACAAACTGGCGGCAACGGTCAGCAGGATGATGACCGTTGCCGTGCCGCCGAGTATCAGCCATCCCTGAGCGATTTCCGCGTCAATGGGGGCGGTGGGGACGGAAAGTTGCACCACGCCGTACACCTTATTTTCGGACTGAACGGGCGCGGCGGCATAGAGGCGGCTTTCGCCGGTGACGGGGTCGGGGCGGATTTCATGCTGTTCCAGCCCTTGCAGCGCGAAGCTCACTTCCGTTTGGTTGAGTTGATTCCCCAATTGCCGAAAGTCAACTTCGCTGTCGTAGATGGGGTTGCCTTGCAGGGTCAGCACGGTGAGCCGCGAGTCAAGCGGGCGGGCAATGCGGTCGAGGCTTTGAGAGAAGGCGATATACGATTCCCCCTCTTCGATGAAATTTTCCAGCGGTGCGCCCACCGCCGCCGCCACGGTGAACGCATTAATTTCCAACTCGTGTTCGGAAGCGTCAATGATGCGTGTTTTTTCCAGCAGTCCAAATCGCAACGATAACCCGCCCACGCCCAAAATGGCGAGCAGAACATAGGTTAACAGCAGCCGGTCACGCAACTTCAATTTCATGCTTCAAGTTCCTGCGGGGTGGCGAAGCGGTAGCCCACGCCGCGAACCGTTTTGATGTAACGGGGCTTGCCGGGCACATCCTCAACTTTTTCCCGCACCCAGCGAATATGCACATCGAGCGTGCGGGTATCGCCCAGCCAGTCTATCCCCCACACAATATCCAGCAATTCCGCCCGGCTGACCACTTTTCCGGCGCGATTCATCAGCGTGAACAGTAAATCATATTCCTTTTGGGTCATTGTGAGCAGGTGTCCGTTTTTGAATACCTGATGCGCGGTGTGGTCAATCATCACGTCGCCGATGGCAAGGGTGTGATTGGTGGCGGGTTGGGTGTCAAACTCAATGCGGCGCAGGATGGCGCGAATGCGCGCCAGCAGTTCCCGAAAGCTGAACGGCTTGGGCAGATAGTCGTCCGCGCCCATTTCCAGCCCCAACACCCGGTCGAATTCTTCGCCGCGCGCGGTGAGCATGATGATGGGGGTGGCGCTGGTGCGGCGAATTCTGCGGCATACTTCCCAGCCGTCAATGGAGGGGAGCATCACGTCCAGCACAATCAAATCGGGGCGTTTCTCTTCTGCCATTGCCACGGCTTCCAATCCGTCCCCGCAGGTGATGATGGTGAAGCCTTCTTTTTTCAAACTGTAGGTCAACGATTCCACAATCATGCGGTCATCGTCAACAATTAATAGTGTTTTGCTCATAATGGGCTATTGAGACCGGCTGATAGCTTCTGCCCCGGCGGGCGATAAGTTTTGCGAATTGCGGATGGTTTTTTGCAACCCGTCAATCAATGCCTGTTTTTCAGCGGCGGAAAGCCGCGCGGCGGGATGGGTTGCCGTGTAATACAGCGGCGGCATCGAACCTTCGATGATGGTTTCAATGGCTTCGTTCTGCTCGCGGGGATGCCAGTTTGAGAAATTCAGCTCGCGCCGTCCCTCCGAGACGTGGTTCGCCACAATCCATGAAATCGGGGCGATTTTTGCATAGGTGGGCCACACCGTTTCGTTGCTGTGGCAATCGAAGCACGCCCGTTTCGCCAAGTCGCGGGTTTGCGGACTGTCCCAATTCGGCTCGCGCACAACGGGCGGATTGGTGGTGTCCAGCGGGATAAACTGGATGGCAATAAAACCGATGAGTCCAATACCGATGATAATACCGACATATTTTAAGATGTTGCGAAAAGACATATTTAAACTCCTTGAATGTGGATTTGAATGGCGGGGCGGGGGATGCCTCCCCCGAACCCCGCTTGTTTTCATCTCAAGCGACGGTACGGCAACGCCCATACAAACCCTGTATAATTATATCATAAAATGGAAATTAATCGCCCATCACCCGGTGACATGCGTTGCATTGTTGTTGGGTGGGGTCTACGCTCACCCATTTCAAATCGGGGCGACCGGCGGTGTCGTGCCCGGTGTGGCAATCGACGCAGGAGGCGGCGCTCTCCGGTCGGGCGCTTTGCCAGCGGGGCAGCAAAACGTGAAAGTGGTTCTCGAAGGTTTGAGCCTGTCCAATGTTACTGTGACACTTCAGGCAGTTCCCATCGGGGATAGGGTGGGTGAGTTGTGCGGGTTGGGGGAAATCCCGTTTAGCGAAGGCGACCAAATCGCGCGCGCCGAGCTTCATGGCGTCCAATCGTCCGGCGAACCCTTCGCCGCTGTGGCAGGCGATGCAGCCCACGTTTTCCGCCGCGTGCGCCGAAGCGAGGTCGGTGGGGGGCTGGGTGGTGCGGTCAACAAAGGTGGTCTCCGGGTTGGTGTGGCAACTGGCGCAAAACTGGTCGTTATTCTCCAATTGCGCACCCACCCCCAGCGACCCGGCGACCAGCACGACAATCAGTGCGACGGTGGCGCTGAGCCATTTTGCCCAATTCGGGAATTTGGTGGATGTGGTTGTTTTTTTGCCTGATTTTTTCTTGCGCATGGAACTGTCCCTTCTTCCTGTAAAAGATAATGATGATTTTATGCGGTGCGGCGTGCCGCTCGGCGCGATTGCCCCGCAATTCGATACAGCATCAGCGCGAAAATACTCCCCATTGCGCTGAGATACATCACCCGAACAACGGTTAAACCGCTGTCTGTGCCAATGAAGATGCCGTGCACGGCGGCAAAGATGAAAGCCAGAAACGAGGTGTAATGCAACGCCCGCCAAGTTTGCTGACCGATTTTTTTGCGCAGGTAGAAACTGCCCACCAACAGCGCGTACAAATATAATCCCAGTGTGCCGATGCCCACTAAATTTGGTTTGAAAGACGCCGAAAACGGCAAAAGAATGTCAGATAATCCAAATTTAATATATTGGTCACCCAGCAGCACAAACGCATGAAAGACGATGAACCCCAGCCCCGCCAGCGATAAAAATTCGTGGGTGCTGAAAATCATCGCGGGCGAAACCCGTTTTTTGAGCAATTTTGTGGAGAGCAGCAATCCCCATATCGTCGAGAGCCACATGAATAAAAAGCCCAGCAACGCCGAAACGCGCGACATATACCAGTATGCGGGACTATCCGCCGCCAGCGGCAGCCCCATCGCCGCCAATTGCGCCTGCACATCGGCGGGGAGGGTGGCGGGCAAGGCTTGCGTCAGCGTGTTTGCCAACGGTGAAAAATCAATACTGTTGGTGACAATGAGCATAATAATGATGAGCGCGGCAATCCCTCCCAGCGTGATGGCAGCGACCAGCGTGGCAATTTCCAAAATAAAAGGGGGCGATTGTGTATTTTCTGAAATAGACATGAAATCACTCCTAACAATTGATGTCCATAGTGTAGCAGAACGAACGGATATGATGATTAATGGTATGTTATCCCAATGTTAAATCTACCTTAAATTTTTGGGTAGCTCCCCCGTTGCGTGTTGTGAGGGAGCATCGCGCCGGAATGAACCGCAAAGGCACAAAAAACACCAAGTTTTTCTTTGTAACCTTCGTGGCTTCGCGGTAAATTCAACGTCTGTCTCGCAACAACACCCCGGAGGGAGACTATCAATTTTTGGGGATGGCGATTCGCCGAGGGGATGCTACTGCGGGGTATAAACTTCCGGCTGGCGCGAATACTGCCGGAATTGCGAGGTGTGCAAAATGGTGTGCTCGTGCGTGTACAGCAACCCTTCCACGTTGGGCAGCGCTTCCAAATATTCAAGCCCGGCTTTTGCGCCCAAAATGAGCGCAACCTTCGCGTATACTTCCGCGACGGCAACCCGGCTGGCAATGACGGTGACGGTCAGCAAATCTGTGTCGGCGGGTTTGCCCGTGCGCGGGTCAATCAGATGGTGTTGCGGTGTGTTCCCGCGCATCCATCGCCGCCGAATGATGCTGGACGTGGCGACGGCGCGGTTTGCCACGTGCAGAGTGGTGACGGGTGTCGGCGCGCCGGGGGGATGGGGCAGGGTGATTGTCCACGTCGTGCAGTTGGGGGGCGCGCCGTAAGCGTATATATCGCCGCCGGCGTTCACCAAGAATGCGCCCAGCGTCAACAGCCGGTCGGCGACGCGGTCAACCGTCCAGCCTTTGCCCATGCCGCCCAAATCGAGCTTCAACCCGTCGGGTTTGGCGATACCGCGATTGTACGGTTTCAGCGTCACATGGGTGAAATTCAGACGAGTGGCGTGGGTGCCGTTGCCATTCAATGGCGGCTGGTGACGTTCAACTTTTTCAAAACTGCGGTCATATCCGGCGGCTTCCAAATCCGGCAAAATCGTAGGGTCGAACAAGCCGCCGGTTGCAGTTGCCGCCCACAGCGCCGATTGCACCGCGCTGAACAATATCGGGCTGGCGATGAATTCATCGCCGGTGTGGTTGTTCAATTGCGACAACTCGCTGTACGGAATGAAGCGGCTCAAACGCTGTTCCATACTGTCGAAGGTGTCTTGAACGTCCAAAAGAATATCGGTGCTGTTGGGGGTGGATGTGTACAGCCACGTGTAAATTCGGGTGTTCATTGCTCTGAATCCGTAGCCGTTCCAATGCCAATAGGTCATAATTTTTTCCGATTGAAATTTTTTGTCGCGCAGATGCACACGGAGAACAACGGGGTGTGCATCTGCGCTCTTAAGGGTAGATAGTTGACGGTTACGAGCCGCCGGTGACGTTTCCGCCACCACCGGCGGCGGGTGCGGGTGCGGGCGCTGCCGGCATCGAGATGACCGGCGGGGGCGGCGGCGCGGGCATGGGGGGCAGGGGCGCCAGCGTCGGAACCGGCGCGACCTGCGCGGTGACGGTGGTGTTATTTGCCCCGGAAACATTGCGCACCACCGTGTTGACGCTCCCCGCAATGGGGGTGGGGATGACCACCGACTTTATCGGCGCAACGGTTGGCACCGGCGGAAGCGTGGGCAGCGGGGTGAGCGTCGGGAGCGGTTCCGCCGAGAGACTCGGGGCGGCAATGACCCCCGGCGCTTGCGAGATGGTTTCGGCGGGGGCGGTGTTCGCTTTGGCGGTATCATCGTGCCGGGCGAGCGCGCCCCAGCCGCTCAACAGTGCGCCCATACTGGCGACGCCAATCATAAATTTTGCGGGACGTCCCAGTTTGTTCGGTTTGCGTTTCTTCGTTGTGGGTTTAGTCGTCATCGTGTTCGTTTTCTCCATCGTCATTGTCTCCACCGTGGTCGTCGTCGCCGCGGCTGCTACCGCCGGTGTATGAGCCGCCGGTGCTGCCGCTGTTGCTCGGTGGCGGGTTGTAGCTGGCAACGGCAGCCGCCGCGGCAGCGGCTTGCCGATTGGCAATCTCATTGTATGCCGTTTGTAAATCGGTATATAGACTTTCTACTTGCGCCCGCAGTGATGCTTCTTCCTGCTGGGCGGTGGTGGTCAGCGTCGCCAATTCGGTTTGGAACGTTTCATCCATCATGGTGAGCGATGCCTGCAATTCATCCACCGTGGCTTGCGCCGTGGCTAATTGTTCATCCAAAGCGGAATTTTTCTCCTCTGCCGCCGCCAACTGGTCTTGCAGCGATTGCAATTGCGTGCCGTAATCGCTATCGAGTTTTTCCAGCGTTTTGGTCAGCCCGTCGATTTGGGTTTGGTACTGTTTTTCAACTTCCGTCGCTTCTTGCTGATAGGCTTGCCGCGCCCCATCCTGACCGGTCGCGTTTCCGGTCGCCGCCGTCGGGGGGAGGGGGGTGGCGGGGGCCGCCACCGGTGATCTCTCCTGGGGTGCGGCGCCACGCGCCATCCGCCCCACCCACACAATCCCGCGC
>CAZMXX010000023.1:0-18953 GCA_964570315.1 uncultured Anaerolineaceae bacterium
TTGTCGCACGGGCGTAGGTGGTTAATCCCGTGTTGCCGTGGGTCGGGTTGTTTGAGGGTTTCCATCGAGTGTAGGGCAAAACGCAGAACGGCCGCTTCTGCAAAATGTTCAGCAAGCTGCGTGACAAAATTGGTGTGACGCCGACGATCTATGGGAATACCACCCACCGCTTTTAAAAACGCACCCATCGGCGGAAATGAAAAGAGCGAATCTTATCCCAGCCAATACAACTTAATCGGCGTGGAGACCATCATCAAAAAACCGGCAATCAAATCCCAGTTTGAAGTGTGCGGGGCGGCAATCACCACACATTTTCGCGGCAGTGTCGGGTCAACATCCACCTGCCAACCCGCCAACCCGCCGATGGCATCGGCGGCAATTTGAAACCACGCTCGCTTCGGGGACAAAACATTTGCATCATAACCTGTCATTAATTACAACTTCCTTTCTTTACATGTTGCGGTATATCTGAATACGGTTTCAGTATAATAGCAGCCGGGCATCCACGCAAACGCACCTTATTTTAATGAAATTTATTTTCATTTTGAGAAAAATCACGCCCCACACCGAAACCGATGCAGCGCAGCCTCCCCGCCGAGGGCAGTGATGGCATCCGCCGCCCGCGAATATTCCCACCGCGTGCGCCGCACCGCCGCCGCCAACGCATAGGAAAATTTCTCGCCGCGCGCGGGATTGTCCAGATGCATCGCCTCATGAGAACGGCGCGGAATATAGACCCGCCGCGCCATATATTTCAACCCCGGAATATAGTAGATGAAATCCCGCCACAACTTGAATGTGCCGGTATGCAAATCGGGGTGCGCCAGCAAACGGGCATCCAAAGGGGGGATGGCGTCGGGCGCGGGCGGGGTATCACCGTTGAACGATGCCAGCCACAAATCCACATAATTGGAGTGGGCATAAAAGTCCTGTACCGTGTGCGTCAACTGTCCGAATACCCGCCGCTGCACCGCGCCGACATCCGCGCCCGGCTCGGTCATCACCGCCGTGATGCGCCCCATCAGCCCGTCCACATACGCCTGCGCCGCGGGAATCCCATCGTCAAAATGCAGATGGGGTTTGCCAATCAAATTCCACCAATCATCCTGCGAAAAATTCGCCGCAATCACCTGCGCCAACGCCGGTTCATCAAAAAATTCTCCGAGCGCCGTGCGGGTGATTTCCTCATGATACTGCAAATCCAACGCGCGTTCTCCTTTCCGCCCCGATTTTGGATAGCCGCCGGGGTGTTGTTGCGAGATAGCCGTTGAATTCACTGACCCCTCACAACATGCAACGGAGAGACCCCTCAATTTTGTATTTCCAAAAAATCGGACTATAGTTTAAAAATCACATCCCCCGTATTCAGGATGCATGCGGGAAATTCTTTCGGAGCTTCAACCCCTATGGGCGTGATTGATTCGTTCTTAAACATCACCGATTATTTTTCAGGCGATACCATCACGTTGCACCCCAAACGGTGCATGAACAGCCGTTTTCGGCAAATCGGATGCACCCGCTGCGCCGACACCTGCCCCGCCGAGGGCGCCATCACGGTCACGCTCGGCGTGCCTGCCATCAACAATGATGCCTGCGCCCATTGCGGCTTGTGCCTGCACAACTGCCCCACCGGCGCGTTCTCCCGCCCCGACCCCACTTTGCGCCGCCTGCTCGGCGTGGCGGAATCAATCCCCGTGCCGGAAATCGAACTGATTTGCCCGCAACATCCCACACCGAACACCGGCAATGCCGCCGCCGCAATTTTCACCAAACGCTGTCTGGCGGCACTTTCTCCGGCGCATCTGCTGCCGCTGACCCGCCTGAACAAACAAATCCGGCTGGATGATTCCCCCTGCGCCGATTGCCCCATCGGCAGTGTGCAGCCGCAGATTGTCGAATCCGTTTCAAAAGCGAATGCATGGGCGCAAATTCTGCCGGAACACACCCCGCTCACCCTGCACAGTCAACAACCCACCGACGATGCGCCGCAGAAACGGGTGGTGGTTGATATTGACCGCCCGCCGTTGTCCCGGCGCGGATTTTTCCGGCCTATCACCCAACTGGGCAAAGAGAGTGTGAGCGCGGCACTGGCGGAAGACCCGGTGGATCCTTCGGCGTTGGGGCGCACCGTGCCGGTGTCCGAGCGGTTGCCGCATTTTGTGCCGCCGCAGCGGGCGCAGATTCTGGGGATGCTGGATGCAGACGTCACAATGGATGACGATACCGCCACCGCGCCGTTGCCGCTCGCAGCAGAAAGCGACTTGCCCGTGGTCAATGTGATGGTGGATGCCGCAGCCTGCACCGCGTGCGGTCTGTGCGCCCGTTTCTGCCCCACGGGCGCCGTGGCATTTTTAAGCGACGAAAGCCGGTTCGCATTGGCATTCTATTCCGCGCTCTGTCTGGGAGAGGAATGCAGCATCTGCGATTTAGCGTGTCCCGAAACCGCCATCACCCTGCACCCGGTGGCGCCGTCGGCGGGGGTGGTGAGCAAAAAACCGCGCTACATCGCGGCGGGCGAACTGCGTCCGTGCGCCATGTGCGGGCAACCCATCACCGCCGGAGACGACCATCCGACCACATGCTATGCGTGTCGTCCGCACAAAAACTTCGCGTTTCAGTTTCCGTAGCCGCTAAATCCGGCACACTTCCTTTGACATATGATACACGAAATCGCTGTCTGCCACCACCGCAATCGGGACAGGTGTGCCGTTTTGCGAATCAACCACCACCACTCGATGAATGCGATCTTCCAGCAAAAGTTTCGCCACCGTCGCCATCGTTTCCTCCGGCGAAACTGTCACCACTTCGGTGTTCATCACCGTTGAAACCGGCTGCGATTGCCAAGCGGCATCATTCAAATACGCCCGCAACAAATCCGTGCGGGAAATGATGCCTTCCAATGCCCCCGATTCATTCACCACCACCAGCGCACTGACATCTCTGGATACCATTTGACAGGTGGCATCTTGCAGCGTGGTGTACGGATGACAGGTGAAAACCCCCAATCGCTTCGCTTCCAAAACTGTTCGTTGCATGATTTTCCTCTATTTTCGCCGAATTTACCCACGCTGATATTGTAGCATAAACCACCAACGCTTTTCAAACCGAGCCTCGAATCTGCATTTTCTGCATAGTCTGCATATAATGCATTTTTTAAGAGCATTGTCTGCACAAGATGACATTTGTCATATGCAAATGTGACAAATATCACTGGTGCATTTTTTGCGAATGATGTAGACTGTGCATAAAGGTTGGTGTTATATTTCACAAGGATTAATGATAATGTTAACCGCGAAGGATGTTCAAAATTTATTGCATGTAGACCGCTCAACCGTCTACCGAATGGCGGAAGCGGGACAACTCCCCGCGATGCGAGTGGGCAGACAATGGCGCTTCCCCACCGACGAAATCGAAGCGTGGTTGAAAAATCGCGCACACACACCCGCCCGCACACCAGCCGCCCACACACCCGCGCCCACATCATTCCCCACCGCCAACCAATCTTTAGCCTCTTTGTTCTCCGTCGAATGCGTACAACTCATCCAAGACACCTTCGCCGATTTACTGAACGTGATGATCGTCGTCACCGATATGAACGGACAGCCGGTGACCAACGTCAGCAAACCGTGCGGACCCTTTCAGGCAATTCGGCAACTGCCCAACGCGCTGGAAAAATGCATCGCCGACTGGGCGCACTTCGGGGAAATTCTGGAGATTGAACCGCAACTCATTCGCAGCCATTTGGGGCTGCTGGGCACACGCGGATTGATTCGCGTGGGGCATGAATTGAAGGGAATGGTCATCATCGGCGGGATTGCCCCGAAACAATGGCCCCCCTCCCCGGAAAAACTGTCGGCAATCGCCGACGATTTCGGAGTGAAAGCGGACACATTCGACGCCTACATCAACGATGTCTCATTTTTAGCCGAAGATGAAATCGCTATGGTCTTGAAAATGGCGCAACGTTTCGCCGATATTTTGGCGCACATCATCACCCACCACCAACAAACTGACGCAAAATTAGCCACAATTGCGACTATTATTAATCAATAAATCAAAGGAGACCCATTTTATGAAAAAGCTACTCATTCTTGGCGCCGGAACCGCAGGCACGATGGTTGCCAACAAACTGTATCACACGCTCGACCCGGATGAATGGAAAATCACCATTGTTGACCAGGAAGAAACCCACTACTACCAACCCGGATTCCTGTTCATTCCCTTTGGCATTTACGGCAAAACCGATGTCATCAAACCCAAACGCAACTTCATCCCCGCCGGCGTGGAAATGATTGTGTCCACCATCGAAATGATTGAACCGGAAGCCAACCGCGTGCGCATCGCCCGCGACAACCGCTATCTGGATTACGATTACCTCGTCATTGCCACCGGCACCGCCCCCCACCCGGAAGAAACCCCCGGCTTGGAAGGGGACGAATGGCGAAAATCCATCCACGATTTCTACACCATTGACGGCACGATGGCGCTGGCGAAACATCTGCGCAACTGGCAGGGCGGACGTTTGGCAGTCAACATTGTCGATTTGCCGTACAAATGCCCGGTTGCCCCGCTGGAATTCATCTTCTTGGCAGACTGGTACTTCCATGAAAAAGGGATGCGCGACAAAGTTGAACTGTCGTTGGTCACCCCCCTCCCCGGCGCGTTCACCAAACCGCGCGCCGCGAAATTGCTGGGCAACACGCTGGAAGACAAAAACATCAACATTGTCCCCGATTTTTACATCGAACGGGTTGACCCCGCCGCGAAAAAACTCATCTCATATGAAGAAGAAACGGTGGAATACGATTTGCTCGTCACCATTCCCGTCAATATGGGCGCACCCGTCATCGGTAAATCGGGCTTGGGCGATGATTTGAACTTTGTGCCGGTGGACAAACACACTTTCCTGTCCAAACAATTCGACAACATTTTCGCCCTCGGCGATGCCGCCAACCTGCCCACCTCAAAAGCGGGGTCAGTTGCCCACTTTGCGGTGGACATCTTCACCCAAAACTTCCCGCGCTACGTGGAAGGGCTGGAAATGCTGGAAGAATTTGACGGACACGCCAACTGCTACATCGAAAGCGGCTTCGGCAAAGGCATTCTGATTGACTTCAACTACGATGTCGAACCCCTGCCCGGCAAATTCCCGCTCCCCGGCATCGGTCCGTTCTCGCTGCTGCAAGAATCGGAAATGAACCACTGGGGCAAAATGATGTTCCGCTGGATGTACTGGAATATCCTGCTGAAAGGGAAAGAAATGCCTATCACCGCCCAAATGTCAATGGCGGGGAAATGGGCATAGGAGCGTGATGATGGATGCCATACGAACAGAAACGCCAACAATTGAAGAACTGAATCGCAAGATAGATTTTCTCACCGAACAACTGATGTTCGTCACCGAAGAATTGCGCCAACAACAAGAACGTCGACTGGAGTGGGAAGAGCTGAAAAGCGACGCGACCCCCATTATCAATGACCTGTTCCGCATCATTGTGGAACAATTGGAAGAAGTTGAAAGCTCTGTACAACTTGAAGATATTTTGCACCTGTTCAAACGGCTTCTGCGCAACACCCGCAATCTGGAACAAATGCTTGACCAGTTTGAAAGCGTGATGGAACTCGTGAACGATATGAGCCCGTTGACGCAAAACGCATTCCTCTCGTTGATGAACCGGCTGGACGAATTTGAACGGAAAGGCTACTTCGTCTTTGCGGAAGGCGGGCTGAAGATTGTTGACAACATCGTCACCTCCTTCAGCGAAGAAGATGTGAAACTGTTGGGCGAAAATGTCGTGCTGATTTTGCAAACGGTGAAAGAAATGACCCAGCCGGAAATCATGACAATGCTCCGCCAGACGGTGCAGGTGGCACAAGCAGAAGAAACGGAAGCGAAAGACGTATCGCTGTTGAGCATCATCCGCCAATTGAACGACCCGGCGGTCAAACGCGGATTGGTTCGCACCTTGAATATATTGAAAACTGTTGCAAATAGTTCACAAAATAACCATTAGCCTTATCTCACACAAAAAGGAGCAAAAAAAATGAACGCCAATGAATTAACTCAAATTTCTGTCGAATTAGATGCCGACGGCTTTCTGGTCAACTCGGATGACTGGAACCGAGACATCGCAATCCAACTGGCGGCTGAACTCGGCATTGAATTGACCGACCGGCACTGGCAAGTGATTGACTTCTGCCGCAAAGACTTCAAAGAAACCGGCAGCGTGCCGACCCTGCGTCGCATCACCAAAGTAGGCGGCGTGCCGACCAAAGAACTCTACAAACTGTTCCCCAAAGGTCCGGCGAAAAAAGTTGCTAAAGTTGCCGGGCTCAGCAAACCGACCGGTTGTATCTAATTCACATTTCATTCCTGCCACAAGGTAATCAATCAGCCAATTAATCACACCGCTTCACCCGCACAAGGAGAGGAAAGATGTCGGAAAACGGAAATGACGCAGAACGCAAACTCTGCATCATCTGTTCAAAAGGTACCATTGATATGGCATATCCCGGTTTGGTGCTGGCAAACGCCGCGCTAATGGAAGGCATTGATGTCACGATGTTTTTCACCTTCTGGGGAATGGACATCATCAATAAAAAGAAAATGAACAACCTGAAAGCCACGCCGCTCGGCAACCCGAGCATGGGCATGCCGAACATTGTGGGTATTCTGCCCGGCGTCACCGCGATGGCTTCCGCAATGATGAAAAAAGAAATTGAAAAGCTGGATTTCCCGCCGGTGGATGAATTTTTGGAAACCATCCACGACGCGGGCGGCAAATTGTACGCCTGCCGAATGGCAATGGACATGATGAAACTGAAAAAAGAAGACCTGTTCAGCGAAGTGGATGATGTCATCGGCGCGATGGAATTCATGGAACTGAGCGAAGGCGCGCAAGTGTTATTCATTTAACAACGCCTCCTCCCGGACAAAAACGCCACAGCAATGCATCTGCTGTGGCGTTTTTATGTTTACCCCAAATTCTGCCGCAGCCAGCGTTCCGCTTCCGCCACCGACCACCCTTTGCGGCGGGCGTAATCTTCCACTTGGTCGCGCCCGATTTTCCCCACGCTGAAATATCGCGCTTCGGGATGGGCGAAATAAAATCCGCTCACCGATGCAGTGGGGTTCATAGCGAAAGTCTCGGTCAGATGCACGTCAATGGTCGCCGGAACTGCCAGCACATCGAAGAGCGTCCCTTTTTCGGTGTGGTCGGGGCAGGCGGGATAGCCCGGCGCGGGGCGAATGCCGCGATATGCTTCTTTCACCAACGCCTCATTCGACAGTTGCTCATCGGCGGCGTACCCCCACAACCGAGTGCGCACCTCACGGTGCAACCACTCCGCCAGCGCTTCCGCCAGCCGGTCAGCCAGCGCCTTCACCATAATCGCGCTGTAGTCGTCGTGGTCGGCTTGGAAACGCGCCACCAGCGCATCCACGCCGATGCCCGCCGTCACCGCGAACAGCCCTAGATAATCCGCCACGCCGCTCTCCGCCGGTGCGATGAAATCCGCCAGCGCCAGATTGGGGCGGCTTTCCCCTTTGTCCACCTGCTGGCGCAGCGTGTGAAAGACGGTCAGCGGCTCGGCACAGGTGTCATCCGCGAAGATGACAATATCATCCCCCCGGCTGTGGGCGGGATAAAAACCCACGCTGGCGCGCGCTTTCAGCGTGCCCTGCGCAATAATATCGCGCAGCATATTTTGAGCGTCCGCAAACAATTTGGTCGCTTCCGTACCCTTCACCGGGTCGTTCAGAATTTGCGGATACGCGCCGCGCATTTCCCACGCCCGGAAAAAGGGCGTCCAATCAATCAGCTCCGCCAGCGAACCCAAATTCAGGGCATCAAACACTTTGTTGCCCAAAAACGGCGGCTTGACGATGGGCGCGGTCGCCCAATCGAGCCGTAACCGGCGCGCGCGGGCGGTTTCCAGCGACAGCAGTTTTTTGGGCTGGCGTTTATTTTGATGATGGTCGCGCAGGTTGGCATACTCCCGGCTGATGTCCGCCGTAAATGCCGCCCGCGACTTGGGGTTGAGCAATTTTTCCGCCACGCCCACACTGCGCGAGGCGTCGAGGACGTACACGGTATCGCCGCTGTATTTCGGCGCGATTTTCACCGCCGTGTGAATGCGCGAGGTCGTCGCCCCGCCGATGAGCAGCGGCACGGTGAACCCCAGCCGCTCCATTTCGGCGGCGACATGCACCATCTCATCCAGCGAGGGGGTAATCAGCCCGCTCAAGCCGATGATGTCCACCTGTTCCCGTTTTGCCGCTTCCAGAATCTTTTCAGTGGGAACCATCACCCCCAAATCGACCACCTCATAATTGTTGCACGCCAGCACCACGCCAACAATATTTTTGCCGATGTCATGTACATCCCCTTTGACCGTCGCCAGCAGAATCTTCCCCGCCGATTGCGCCCCGCCGTGTTCGGCGTTTTCCTGCTCAATGTACGGCGTCAGATGCGCCACCGCTTTTTTCATCACCCGCGCGGATTTGACCACCTGCGGCAAAAACATCTTCCCCGCGCCGAACAAATCGCCGACGACATTCATCCCGTCCATCAGCGGACCTTCAATCACGTCCAGCGAGCGGGAAGTTTTTTGGCGGGCTTCTTCGGTATCTTCCACAATATAATCGGCAATGCCTTTCACCAGCGCATATTCCATCCGTTTTTCCACCGGCAGCGAGCGCCACGCTTTGTCCGCCACCTGCTTCTCTTTCCCCTGCCCTTTCACCGTTTCGGCAAAGGTCACCAGCCGCTCAGTGGCGTCAGGGCGGCGGTTGAAGAGCACATCTTCCACCCGTTCCAGCAAATCTTTGGGGATGTCGTCGTACACGGCGAGTTGCCCCGCGTTCACAATCGCCATATCCAGCCCGGCTTGGATGGCGTGATAAAGGAAGGCGGCGTGCATCGCTTCGCGCACCACATTGTTCCCCCGAAAAGCGAAAGACACGTTGCTCAACCCGCCGCTGACCTTGGCGTGGGGCAAGGTTTTTTTGATGATGCGGGTGGCTTCGATGAAGTTGATGGCGTAATCGGCATGCTCCTCAATGCCCGTGCCAACGGTGAGGATATTGGGGTCGAAGATGATGTCCTCGGGCGGAAAACCGATGTCGTCCACCAAAATCCGATAGGCGCGGGTGCAGATTTCCACCTTCCGCTCGATGGTGGCGGCTTGCCCCTGCTCATCAAACGCCATCACGATGACCGCCGCGCCATAGCGTCTGATTTTCCGCGCGCGCTCCCTGAAAGCGTCCTCCCCTTCCTTTAAACTGATGGAGTTGACGACCGCCTTCCCCTGCACGCACTTCAACCCGGCTTCAATGACTTCCCACTTGGAGGAGTCAATCACCACCGGCACGCGGGCGATGTCCGGTTCGGCGGCGACCAAATTGAGGAAGCGGGTCATACACGCCACCCCGTCGAGCATGCCGTCATCGAAATTCACGTCAATCATCTGCGCGCCGTTTTCCACCTGCTGGGCGGCGACGCGCAGGGCTTCATCGTAATTTTCTTCGTGGATGAGCCGCCGAAATCGCGCCGACCCCGCCACGTTGGTGCGCTCGCCGATGTTGATGAAATTGCTGAACGGCGTGACCGCCAGCGGCTCCAAGCCGCTGAACCGCGTTTCGGGCGTGTGTTCCGGCACGGGGCGCGGCTGAAACTGTTCCACCGCCTCAGCGATGGCGCGGATGTGGTCGGGCGTTGTGCCGCAACACCCGCCGACAATGTTCACGAATCCGTTTTGGGCGAAATCGCGCAACTGCTCGGCGATTTCGTCCGGCGTTTGGTCATATTCGCCGAATTCGTTGGGCAGCCCGGCGTTGGGATAACAGGAAACGTGGGTGTCGGCGACATTCGACAGCGTTTCCAGATACGGACGCATTTCCGCCGCGCCGAGGGCGCAGTTCAGCCCCACGCTGAACGGACGGGCGTGCATCACCGAATTCCAGAAGGCTTCGGTGGTCTGCCCGGAGAGGGTGCGCCCGCTGGCATCGGTGATGGTGCCGGAAATCATCACCGGCACAGTGCGCCCGATTTCTTCAAAGAGTTCATCCACCCCAAAAAAGGCGGCTTTGCTGTTCAGGGTGTCAAAAATCGTTTCGATGAGCAACAGGTCAACCCCGCCATCCAGCAATCCCCGCGCCTGTTCTTTGTACGCCTCTTTCAGAGCATCGAAGGTGACATTTCGCGCGCCGGGGTCGTTCACATCCGGCGAAAGGGACGCGGTTTTGTTGGTCGGTCCCATCGAACCGGCGACGAATCGGGGTTTGTGCGGCGTTTTGGCGGTGAATTCATCGGCGGCAGCGCGGGCGAGCCGGGCGGCGGCGACATTCATCTCATACACCACGGCTTCCATCCCGTAATCTGCCTGTGAAATGGCGGTGGCATTAAAGGTGTTGGTTTCCAGAATATCCGCGCCCGCCACAAGATATTCGCGGTGAATCTCGGCGATAATCTGCGGCTGGGTGAGCGACAGCAAATCATTGTTGCCCTTTTGCGGCATCGGGTGCGATTTGAAACGCTCGCCGCGGTAATCGGCTTCCGAAAGGTTGTATCGCTGGATCATCGTGCCCATCGCGCCATCCATAATGAGAATGCGCTCGGTCACCAATTGGGAAATGGAAATATCGGTCATAAAACTCGCTCCTAATGCACAAAAAGCCTCACAGAGTTGTGAGGCTTTTGCATGATACAAAGTCGGATTGCTTTTGTCAAAGTGGAATTATCGCTGTTGGGCGGAATTGGGCGGAATGGCGGTCAGGGTCAGATAGCACATCAGCAGAAATGCCGAGAAAAGAATGCTCACCCCGAAGGTGCCGGGGTTGCTGAACGGATGCGCCAGCCGAAAGACAATATCGGCGAGTACCGCCTTCGGTTGCACCAGCAAATCCCAGCTGTTCCAGCGCAAAAATCGCCCCATATACACGCCCAGCCCACTCAAGCCAAGCGTCATCAGCACAAACAGCCAACTCGCTGCCTGCCCCAAAAAGCTACGCACCACATGCTGCATCGCCCGCAGTGAAAAGACCGCCAAAAACAACCCCGACCATGCGAAGGTTGCCAGCAGCCCGATGTCGAACCACATCGGCACGGGCGGGCGCGCGCTGAGGTGCAGAAAGTCGGTGATGATGTACGGCGCATTGGGGAAGAACGCCAGCCACAAAATACCCGGCGCGAAGGTCGCCCACCACCGGCGGGGATGGCGCTGATGGATGCCCGCTGCCCACAACGCGGCAAGATAGGGTATCCACGCCAGAAACAAGTTCCACACCAGAAAGATGAACGTCCATTGGCGGCTGTATGCCGCCCGCGCGGCGAACAGCCCAATCGCCAGCATGGTCGAAAATAGGATGGGGAAAAGCCCGTGTCGGGCAAAAAAAGTTTGGACAGCCTGTAGTTGTTTTCGCACGTGTGCCATTGTCTGTGCCTCCATTTTCGGTGGATGCGCATCTCCCTTTGCTTTGAAACACCCGTCGCAACCAACATGAAACAGTAGCCGCGCGCGCCGAAATTGTCAAACCGGCTGCCCCACGCCCGGCAAACAGTTATGGCTCAATCGAAATCCATAGGGAATTTGTAAAATGTCATTGCGAGGCGCGTTTTTTGCGCCGAAGCAATCTCCGCTGACGTTCACAGAGATTGCTTCACTTCGCTCGCAATGACAGCCCCCCTGAATTCCCAATGACCCACAATTATCCATCAATCTTGCGGAATCAAAAACGGGCGAAAGGAATACCCTTCGCCCGGCTAAACGGAATTAAGCGGCGATTATTTCGCCGTGACAGACACGCGCTTCGGTTTGGTTTCCTCGGCTTTCGGCAGGGTGAGCGTCAGCACCCCGTTTTTGAAAACCGCTTCCGCCGCGTTGGCGTCGATTTTATCGGGCAAAGCGATGACCCGTTCCACCGATTCCACGTCGGGGCGTTCCCGCAGATGGTACGAGCGCGGGGCATCGTCCGACGCGGGGCGTGTCGCTTTGATGGTCAGTTCGTCGCGGTTGATGGTGATGTCCACCGCATCCGGCTCGAAGCCGGGCAGCGCTGTTTCCAGCACCAGCGCGTCATCTGTTTCATACAAATCCACGGGGAGCACGCGCGCAAATTGTTCCCGCGCCCATCGAGGTCCGCGGCGAAGGTCCGCATCATCCATCATTTGGTTCATCGCCCGGTGCATCGCCATTGCGCGGTGCATGGGGTGGGGTCGTCTAATTCGGTACATCATTTCTATCACCTCCATTTGGTGAGCAATTATCATTTTTCGGCTCACCATCGGCGGTGAACCATCACGCTGATAGGATACCTGCACAATGATAGATTGAGATTAACGTTCCATAAGAAAAATATTAGAAACTGATAGTGGCTATTTTTGACTGATGAAACAAAATAACCCGTAGGGTCGAAGGCAAACACCCGTGTTTGTTTTGCGTAGGGACAGAGCAATGCTCTGTCCCTACAGCGAAGGAGATAAAATGTCAGCGAAGAAATCTTTGCCCCTCCATAGCGAAGATTGATTCGGCTCTGCGCGCCTCACAATGACAATCCGTACAGCCACAAACATCAATTTCATTCGTTTATATCCGCATAACCGCATATTACACATGAGTTTTTGTCCCCCGCCGTTGTTTGTGATAAAATCATCAATACGATGATATACTCTCTGAAACGCCGATTTTCCGGCGCGCGCCTGTGGCGCAAAAACAAAAGCATCCTCTATAACCTGCACCCGCCCGCCATCCCCGCCGATGGCGCACGCTTCACCTATACCTTCGGGCTGGGCGGGCTGACCCTTCTGGCGACGCTCATCACCATCATCACGGGGGTGCTGCTGACGTTTTATTATGTCCCCACCACCGAACAAGCCTACCCCAGCCTGACGTTCATCAACAGCGTGGTGAATTTCGGCGGGTTTGTCCGCGCGCTGCACTATTGGGCGGCGCAATTGACAGTGATTTTCGCCGCGCTGCATCTGGCGCGAATTGTGTTCACGGGGGCATACCGTCCACCGCGAGAATTCAACTGGGCGCTGGGGCTGGGGCTGTTGACGCTACTGCTGCTGTGGGATTTCACCGGCTACACCCTCCGCTGGGATGAGGGGAGCATCTGGGCGCTACTGGTCGGCACGAATTTGCTGAAGGTCATCCCCCGCTATGGCGACGCGCTGTACCGGCTGGTGGTCGGTGACACCGCGTTGGGCGATGCGGCGCTGTTGCGTTTTTACGCCTGGCACATCATCGGGCTGACGGCGGCGACGGTGGCGGGCATCGGGTATCATCTGTGGCGCATTCGGGTGGATGGCGGCATCTCCCATCCGAGACCGACCCGCACCCGCCCGAAAACGGTCATCTCCCGCGATTCACTCTTTTTCACCGAAACCATCGCCGCCATCATTGCCACGGCGGCGATGATGGCGCTCGCGGCGATAGCCCCGCCCGCGCTCGGGCAGATGGCAGACCTTGCCACCGCCGCACCGGAAGCCAACGCGCCGTGGATTTTCCTCGCCATTCAGGAGTTACTGCGGGTGCTGCCGCCCCTTTGGGCGGGGTGGATCATCCCGCTGGCGGGCATGGTCATCCTGTTGAGCCTGCCCCTCTTCGACCGCCACGGCGCGGGGCGTGGCGTATGGTTTTCGCGCGCACGGTGGCAACCGCAGGCGGCATTCGCGGCGCTGGCGGCGGGCATTATTTTTCTCTCGGTGATTGCGGCACTGCGATAGAGGTTCTATGTTCGATTCAAACCGTCGGGTGACAGGATACATCATCAGTTTGATAATTTTAATGGCTGCCGTGGCGTTGGTGTTCGGGCGAGCGCAACGGCAGGATTGGCAATCGTTTCAGCGAAAATATTTTGCGCGCACGGGGCAGCCCGCCGAAATTCACGTGCGGCAGATTGTGCCGCAACTGACCGGCGAGCCGGAACTCTGCACCACCTGCCACCTCGGGCTGGCGGAAATCAGCCCGTCGCACCCGGTGGCGGTGTTTGGCTGCGTGAGCTGCCACGGCGGCAACGGGCTTTCGCTGGATGAAACGGCGGCGCACACGGGTTTGCGCGGGGGGAAAAATCCCTCCGATTTGCGGGTGGCGGCGGAAAGTTGCGGTGAAAATTGCCACAACGGATTTGCGGATGAGTCGCAAAATCACGTGGACGGGGTGCTGCGGAGCGTGCAGGGGACGTATGCGGGCGGCATCGCGCAGGTGCGGTTTGCGTTCGGCGCGCAGGCGTCCACCGAGCCGGTGATGGGCGTGTATCACATTTCCGACGACCGGATTGTTTCGGCGGCGGGCGTGGCTGAGCTGGCGGCGTTTGCCGCGCAACCCGGCAACCCCATCGAGCAAAAATTTGCCGAAAATTGTCTGGACGGCGGGTGTCACCTGTCCGCCGAGCCGCGCGCCGAGCCGTATTTTTTCCGCTCGACGGGATGCGCCGCCTGCCACGTGCTGTATGATGACGACGGGCTGTATCGCGGCGACGACCCGACCATCCCCCAAAATGAGCCGGGGCATATGGCGACGCACACCCTGACCACCGCCATTCCGTTTTCGCAGTGCAATCACTGCCACAATCGCGGCAATTATTCGCTGCGGCAGATGGATTTTCTGCTACGCGATGACCTCCCGCCCGCCGGTGCGCCTCTGTCGCCCCATATGCCCGCCGAGGGAAAACGGCTGGTGGAATATTATCAGCCCATCGGGGAATTTACGCAGTGTGAATGGGAATTGGATTGCATTGACTGCCACACCGCGCAGGAAGCGATGGGCGACGGCGACATTCACCCCAACCAGCGGGAGATGCAATACACGCAGTGCAAAACCTGCCACGGCACGGCAGACGAATTGCCCGCCCTGAAAACGGTCACGGAAGCGGATGAAACAGCATTGCGGCAGGCAGCACTGAATCCTAATTACAGCCTCGCGGTGGGCGAGACGGTGGTTGTGACCGAGCGCGGCGAGTTGATGGGGAACATCAAACAGCACGCCGATGGGCAACTAATTTTAACGAGCAAAGTTTCGGGCGAAACGTACCCCGTGAATCCGGTGATGGGTTCCGGCTGTCAGCAAAATGTGGATGAGCAGGAATCGCATTATTGCCACCAGTGCCATGCGGTGGCACAGTAAGTCGCCCAAAGGAGGCAATATGTCGAAAAAGGTATCTCGCCGCCGATTTTTGATGTGGGCGGGCAATCTCGGTTTGGTTGGCATCGCGGGAGCAGCGGTGAAAGGAAGCCTGTGGTTTTTGTCGCCGCCCGTGACCCATCCCGCCGTTTCTGCGGTGGATGTGGGCGCGGTGGGCGATTTTCCCGCCGGTGCGCGAACGTTCATTCCGGCGGCGAAGGCGTGGCTCATCCGCGATGAAGGTGGATTTTTTGCGATGAGTGCCGTTTGTCCGCATTTGGGCTGTACGCTCGGAGAGGATGGGGCGGACTTTGCGTGCCCGTGTCACGGCAGTCGTTTCAACCGCACGGGCGATGTCACCCACGGTCCCGCCATCAGCCCCATGCGGTTTCCGGCGGTCGAAGTGGCGGGAGAACGGGTCATCATCCACCCGGAAAGGGCGGTTTCGGCGGATACGCGGGCATAGGGGCGAACACTTTAACCGCACAAAAACACACGCAGGGGCACGCGGTGGCGTGCCCCCTTTTTTATGGATGAACGAATTTCCCGCGTCGCCCTCACCGTTCCAGCAAGGGTAAAAAGTGCGAGACCTGCCCCGCGTAAACGAAGATATATCGCAGCAGAAAACCGCCGACCAGCACCAGCGCGGCGCTGACGCCCCCCCAAAGGCGGCTGTATTTCACCGCCGCTTCCCGCCACACCACCGGATACAGCTCGAAGCCTTCAATTGCCAGCGGCACGAGCAGCCCCAGCAGAATCACCCCCACCCAAAATGGAAGGGTGTACGCGCCGCCCGTAATCAGGTTCACCGATTCGGCGGAACTCCACGTGTTGAGCGCCTGATGCAAAAAGAAGGGGATGATGATGAAAATCTCGAACACAATCAACACGGCATCCACTGAAACGAGAAAGTGCCGCTCGTGATGCAGATGGTCGCTGCCGCTTTTGTCGCGCACCAGCGCGGCAATCAGCAGAACGGTGGCGACGCCGGTGCTCATCGCCGAGAAGAGGAAGAGTTGCGCCACCATCGGCGTGTTCCACAACGGGCGGGCGGGAATTGCGCCGAGCAGGACGCCGGTGTACATGCCCACGCCCAGCCCCACCGGAAACCCGACGGCGGCAATCACCCGCCGAGCGATACCCACAGCGCGCCGGGTCATCGGCTGCCACTGTTTGGGCGAAAATACATCCCCCCATTGGGTTGGTATGCGCAGCAGGTCGCGCCATGGGCGGGGAATCCACAATAGAAAGTAGATTATCGACAACAGCGAAAAGAAGGTGAGTAGCCAACTGCCGACGGACATGGGCGAAGTCCACTGCACGGTGAGAAAAAGCCACCAAAATTGCAGCGGTTTGGTCAGGTCGAAAACGAGCATGCCCAGCCCGAACATCAGGGGCCACGGGGCAATCATCGCGCCGATGCGGCTGATGCGTTTGTATTTTGCGCCCCCCAAATAGGTTGCCAGCCCGGAAATGACGAATGCCCCGGCGCTCACGCCGGCGGTGAACAGGTAAATCACAATTAAAATATTCCAGTGAAAATCCACTTCGCGCATATTATTTCCCCCGAATGTAATAGATTGCCGGACCGGTGCCGGCTTCTTCATAAAGTCGAGAATAATCGTGTGTTGCCAGTAATTTTGAAACTTCGCTTTCGGGGTCGTTGAGGTCGCCGAAATGACGCGCCCCGCCGATGCAAGTTTCCACGCACGCGGGCGGCTGCCCGGCATCAAGCCGGTGGACGCAGAAAGTACATTTGTCCACCGCCTGTTTTTCCTCATTCACGTAGCGGGCATCATACGGGCAAGCCTGAATGCAATATTTGCAGCCGATACATTTATCGTAATCAATCAGTACAATGCCGTCATCACGCTGATAGGTTGCGCCGGTGGGACACACGCGCTCGCAGGGGGGGTTATCGCAATGGTGGCAGTTTTCAGGCATGAACGATAGATTCAGGTCGGGGAACATGCCCGTTTCCCGGTGCGCAATCCAGTTGCGGTGCTCGCCGATGGGGACGTGATTTTCCACGCTGCACGCCACCATACAGGCTTCACAATCGATGCAGCGGTCGGGTTCCATCACAAACGCCCAGCGTTTTTTTCGGGTCGTTTCAGTTGCAGGATTTGCCATAATTATCTCCGTTATCGGTCAAAATTCCGAGGTTATGCTCTGGTCACAGTGACACGGGTTTGGCTCAACGCCTGTGAGCCGGACACCGGCTCGGTGAAGGTGAGGTGCAGGTCGCTGTCGCTGACGCCTTCGCCGTAAGCGGTGATCAAGCCTTTGCTCACATGCCCGAAGCCGGGCGCCATATAGACGCTATCCGCCCGAATGCGCTCGGTGACGTGGATGGTCACTTTCACCCGTCCGCCCGCGCTTTCCACCCACGCTTCGTCGCCGTCTTTCAAGCCGCGGCGCGCCGCCGGTTTGGGGTGAATCCACATCGGGTTATCGGGACGGCGCTCATGCAGAAGTTGGTTGTTGTGGGTGGCAAACTGGGTGTGCTGCGCCATCTTCCCGGAGAGCAGATAGAATTCGTCGGTGTCGTTGGCGTCGGGCGGGTCCCACACCGGCACGGCGGGGAAACCACTGTTGCGCAGGGTGTCCGATGCCAGCTCGATTTTGCCGCTCGGCGTGTTGAAAGTGAACGCAGTTTCGCCCTCGGCGGCGGGTTCGCTCGGCGCGGTGTAAAATCCCTTCGCCTTTAATTCTTCCAGCGAGATTCCCAATGGCGCAATCTGCTGGCGGATATAGTCTTCTTCATCCTCATATTGGAAAAAGTCCGCCAGCCCGAGCCGTTTGCCCAACTCTTTGAAAATCCACAAGCCGGATTTGCTCTCGCCATACGGTTCCACCGCCGGTTGGCGGATGAAAACCGTGTTCCCCATCACCGCCAACGGGTCGTACCGCTCCAGATACGACGCTTCCGGCAGCACCACATCCGAGAACCACGCGGTATCGTTCATGCTGATGTCGGTGGTGACGATGAAGTCCATTTTGCTGAACGCTTCGATGGTTTTGCGGCGTTCCGGGAGCGAGTTCATCGGATTTTGACGATAGATGAACCAGCCGTGCGCCTGATACGGCTTGCCGGTCAGAATATTGTCGCGGATTTCCTGAAAAACGCCGAGCTTCAACGGCACCAGCGGATATTTCCACGGCACGCCGTCCAGCCGAATGGCGCTCACGCGCGGATACGGCGGCTGCGGCACCGCCCCCAGTTCAATCCCGCCCCCTTCCCCTGCGGCGGCGAAGAATCCGCCGGGCTGATTCCAATTGCCGATGAGCGCATTCAAAATCGCCACCGCACGGGAGGTCTGGAAGGAATTGATGAAGTTGCTGGTGCGCCAGCCGGGGTGGGCAAAGGCGTGCGGCGCGGCGGCGGCGAAGTCTCGCGCCACCCGACGGATGGTGTCGGCGGGGATTTCGCACTTGCTCGCCGCCCATTCCGGCGAATATTGCGCCACCGTCGCGGCGAGTTCCTCGAACCCGACGGTATTTTCAGCCACAAACGCTTCATCATATAATTTTTCGGTCACAATCACATTCAGCACGCCCAGATAAAACGCCAAATCCGTGCCCGGTTTCACCGGCAGCCACAGGTCGGCTTTGGCGGCGGTTTTGGTGAAACGCGGGTCGAGCACCACCAATTTCGCGCCCCGGCTGATAGCCGCCACCAAATCCTGCGACTCCGAATTGGAGATGGCATCGAGCAGATTGCGCCCGGTCAGAATGATATAGCGCACCCCCTCATAACTGCGTCCCGGCTCTTCCATGCCGTAGGTCAGCAGGTTGGAGGTGATCATCGCGTTGAAACAAAGCGACCG